>NZ_JBIQHY010000047.1:0-32257 GCF_044508335.1 Actinomadura sp. | reverse complement strand
GGGAGCCGTCAGGCGGGCTGCGGGGACTCGGGCCGCGGGGACTCGGCCTGCGGGGACTCGGGCCGCGGGGACTCGGCCTGCGGGGCGCTCGGAGCGGGCCGCGGCGCCACGGCGGCGGCGGAGCCCCGGTCGCGGAGCGCGAAGAACAGGCGGAACGCCGCGATCCACATCAGCACCGAGCCGAGCATGTGCAGGAGCACCAGCCCGGCGGGGACGCCCAGGAAGTACTGGGTGTAGCCGATGGCGCCCTGGACCACGATCAGGGCGGCCAGCTCGATCGCGCGCCGCTTCGCGGCGGCGGGCCCGCCCGTCCGGTAGAGGGCGACGATGACGGCGGCGGTCAGGGCGATGGTGAGCCACGCCAGCTCGCCGTGGATGCGGGCGACGTCGGTGATGTTGAACCCGTAGCGGCGCGACTCGGCGTCCCCCGCGTGCGGGCCGGTGCCGGTGACGACGGTGCCCGCGACGAGGACGGCGGCGCACGACACCAGCAGCGCGGCGGCGAGGCGGCGCGTCCACGGGCCGGTCAGGCGGCGCGGCGGGGCGTCGCCCTCGCCCGCGCGGACCCACAGCGCCACGCAGAACACCAGCAGCGCGGGCGAGACGAGGAAGTGCAGCGACACGGCGGCCGGGTGCAGCTTGGTCAGGACGACGATGCCGCCGATGACCGCCTGCGCGACCACGCTCATCGGCTGCGCCAGCGACCACCAGACCAGCTCCCTGCGGCGCGGCCGCAGCCGCAGCGCCGCGACGAACACCAGGATGCCGATGCCCAGCACCAGGAAGGTGACCATGCGGTTGCCGAACTCGATCGACATGTTCAGCAGGTGGTGCTCGGGGCTGTTCGTGGGGACGAGGCTGTCGCCGGTGCAGCGCGGCCACTCCGGGCAGCCGAGCCCGGACTTGGTGACGCGGACGGCTCCGCCGCTGAGGACGATCAGCACGTTGCCGATGACGCCCAGGAGCGCGAGCAGCCGCAGCGATCCGGGGGTCGGACGCCATACGGCGTTCCAGGCTCGGATCACGGGATCGGACGACGGTCGCTCTGCCACGGCAACAATCGTATGGCCGGGTCCCCGGACCCCCGACCCGACCCCCGGCTACCGGCCGTACGGGCCGGGCGGCTGCGGCGGCAGGAACCCGGACGGGCCCTGCCCGGCCCACGGCGGGCCGCCCGGCCACGCCGACCCGCGGCGCGGCGCGCGCAGGAACGCCTGCCTGGCCAGCGCCATCAGCTCCAGCAGCGCGTCGCGGCGGGCGACGAACCAGCGCTGGTCGGCCACCCCCCGGTCGGCGCGCTTGTGCAGCAGCGCCAGCTCGGTCGCGGCGAGCTGGTAGTCGGTCATGGCGCGCCCGGCGGCCGCGCCGCCGACGAGCCGGGCCCAGCGGCGGGCGGCCCGGCGGGACGGGATCGAGCACAGCATCCGCACGTCCTGCGGCGTGACCAGGCCCGTCCCGGCGTACATCGGCAGGTACGTCTCGATGCGGCGGACGGTGCCGCGGCGCTCGACGAACACGATGACGACCAGCGCGACCAGGACGCAGAAGTCCAGCAGGTAGACGACGCCCAGGCCGGCCAGCCCGAACGCGCCCGCGGCGCCGTTCCACAGCCCGTGCAGGATCATCGCGCCGAGCAGCCCGGCGAGCGGCGCGGCGATCTGGCCGCGCCGGTGCGTGGCCGCGTAGGCGACGCCGAGCCCGGTCATGGACGTGAACAGCGGGTGGCTGAGCGGCGCGATCAGGCCGCGCAGGATGAACACCGCCTGCAGCTGCTGGGCGCCGCCGTCCTCGAACGCCCGCATGTAGTAGGTGATGTTCTCCATCATCGCGAAGCCGAGGCCGACCATGGCGGCGTAGATGATGCCGTCGGCGAAGCCGTCGATCTCGTTGCGGCGGAACCACAGCAGGCCGAACAGGACGGCGCCCTTCAGCGTCTCCTCGATGATCGGCGCGCCGAACGTGGCGCTGACGAAGTGGCCCTCGGTCTCGCCGAAGATGGGCACGGTCACGTACAGCAGCCCGGCGGTGTTGAGGACGAGCGCGCCCAGCACGGCGATGCCCGCGCCCCACATGAACGAGAACACCAGGGCGCGCGGCGGTTCGGGCTCAAGCCGGTCCAGCGTGAGCGCGAGGGCGACCAGCACGGGGATCGGCAGTATGGCGAGCAGCACGCCGACCCAGAAGCCCGCCCCGCCGAGCGCGGCGTCGGCGCCGAACGCGATCAGGATGCAGAGCCCGGACACGGTCATGCCGATGATGAGGCCGACCGGGGGCCTGCCGGGAACGCGGCCTTCGAGCACCGCCTTCGGGTCCATGCGCGCCATGACGCGAGCGTAACGGGACGCCGCGTCCAACGCTAAGCCGGTCCGTCACCGTCGGTGACCGCCCGGCCGCGCCGGGCTCAGTGCAGCAGCGGGTCGACCGCGACGGCGGTGAACAGCAGCGCCAGGTACACGTTGGAGAGGTGGAAGAACCGCATCGGCCGCAGGTGGACGCCGGTCACCCCGGCGCGCACCGCCTTCAGCAGCCGGTGCCCCTCGGCGAGGAACACCAGCCCGAGCACGGCCGCGACGGCCCCGTACACCGGGCTCATCCCGGCGACCGGCCACAGCGCCAGCGAGGCCGCGACGGTCGCGTAGGTGTAGGCGAGGCTCTCGACGACGACGCGGCGCTCGGACGCGACGACCGGCAGCATCGGGACCTTCGCGACGGCGTAGTCCTCGCGGTAGCGCATCGCGAGCGTCCACGTGTGCGGCGGCGTCCACAGGAACACCACCATGAACAGCACGAACGGCGTCCAGGCGACGGACCCGGTGATCGCGGCCCAGCCGATGAGGACGGGCATGCACCCGGCGATGCCGCCCCACACGACGTTCTGCGAGGTGCGCCGCTTGAGCAGCAGCGAGTACACGAAGACGTAGAACAGGATCGCGAACAGCGACCCGGCCGCCGCGACGGGGTTCACCGCGAGCAGGAACCCGGCCGTGGACAGCACCGCGAGCGTCACCCCGAAGATCAGGGCGCGGGCCGGAGTGACCTGGTGGCGGGCCAGCGGGCGGCGGCGGGTGCGGCGCATCTTGGCGTCGATGTCGCGGTCGATGTAGCAGTTGATCGCGTTGGCGGACCCGGCGGACATCGTCCCGAACGCCAGCGTGAGCAGCACCGCCGACAGCGGGGGGACGCCGTCCGCCGCCAGGAACATCACCGGGATGGTGGTGATCAACAGCAGTTCGATGACGCGCGGCTTCGTGAGCGCCACGTAGGCGCGGACGCTCGCGCCCACCGTCCGGCGGGCGGCGCTTTCGGCGGGGTTCGGCACGAGGGCCGGCGCGAGCGCCCCCGGCACCCGGTCCAGCTCCATCTCGTGCTTGCTACTGAGCACCGTCACAATCGGGTCCACGTCCAACTAGGGATGAGAAATCGGTCCACCTCGGCGGTGCCCCCGCGTTACCGGGCCGGCCTCGGATTGGTGCGACTTCGGCTTGGTCTCTGTTGCCGCGGCCACTGCCGGCAGCCGCGCAATCACTGTAGTCCGCCCCCTCCGGAGGTCGCGCACCGGGTCGCCCGGCGCGCCCGCGGCGCCGCCGGGACGGCGCCCGGACGGCACCGGGAACCGGGCCGCCGGCCGCCGGGCCGCGCGGGCCGCCCCGGCGCGTCGCGGATCACCCGCCGGATCACCCGCGCGGGGGGTTAGCCCGCGCGGCGTCCGGGCAAGGGTGCTTGAAGGCGCGGGAAGCCGGCCCCCCGGAACGCGGCGCCTTCCCGCTGCAGGATGAGGCGGCCGCCCGCGCGGTAGGCTCGCCAGGGGTGGCGCATGATCTTCGCCCGCCGCGGACCGGGCGGCGGCACGGGGCTGGACACGCGCGCCCGTACGACGCTGCACAGAGGTCTTGACACCGGTTCGAGAGGAGCCTGGCGTTCCGTGAGCAGGGACAACAACACGTTTGAGTGGTCCGACAAGGACCGGCGCGCGGTGGACGTGATCCGCGCCCTCGCCATGGACGCGGTCGAGGAGGCCGGCTCCGGTCACCCCGGCACGGCGATGAGCCTGGCGCCCGCCGCCTACCTTCTCTTCCAGCGGTTCCTCCGGCACGACCCGACGGATCCGCACTGGCCCGGGCGGGACAGGTTCGTGCTCTCCTGCGGGCACTCCAGCCTGACCCTCTACATCCAGCTGTACCTGTCGGGCTACCCGATGACGCTGGACGATTTGAAGGCGCTGCGCAAGTGGGGCAGCCTCACCCCGGGCCACCCGGAGCACGGGCACACGGCCGGGGTGGAGACGACCACGGGGCCGCTGGGCCAGGGCCTCGCGAACGCGGTCGGGATGGCGATGGCCGCCCGGCGCGAGCGCGGCCTGTTCGACCCGGACGCGCCGCAGGGCGAGTCCCCCTTCGACCACATGATCTGGACGTTCGCGTCGGACGGCGACATCGAGGAGGGCATCAGCCACGAGGCGAGCGCCCTGGCCGCCCACCAGCGGCTCGGCAACCTGGTGCTGCTCTACGACGACAACAAGATCTCCATCGAGGACGACACGTCGATCGCGCTGTCGGAGGACGTGCGGGCGCGCTACGAGGCGTACGGCTGGGACGTCCACCGCGTCGACTGGACCGAGAACGGCGACTACGAGGAGAACGTGGCCGCGCTCGCGGCGGCGTTCGAGGCGGCGAAGGCCGAGACGGCCCGCCCGTCGTTCATCGCGCTGCGCACGATCATCGGCTGGCCCGCGCCGAACAAGAAGAACACCGGCAAGATCCACGGGTCGGCGCTCGGCGCCGACGAGGTCGCCGCGACCAAGCGCATCCTCGGCCTGGACCCGGCCGAGACCTTCTACGTCCCCGAGGACGTCCTGGCGCACGCCCGCGAGGTGTCCGACCGGGGCCGCGCCCAGCACGCCGAATGGAACAAGGCGTTCGACGCGTGGCGGGCGGCGAACCCGGAGCGGGCCGCGGAGTACGACCGGATCTCCTCGCGCACGCTGCCGCCCGGCTGGGACGAGGCGCTCCCGGTGTTCGAGGCCGGCAAGGACATCGCGACCCGCGCGGCGTCCGGCGAGGTGCTGGCGTCGCTGGCGCCCGTCCTGCCGGAGCTGTGGGGCGGCTCGGCCGACCTCGCCGAGAGCAACAACACGACGATGAAGGGCGAGCCGTCCTTCATCCCCGAGGAGTTCCAGACCAAGGAGTTCCCCGGCCACCGCTACGGCCGGACGCTGCACTTCGGCATCCGCGAGCACGCGATGGGCGCGATCTGCAACGGCATCGCGCTGCACGGCGGCACCCGCCCGTACGGCGGCACGTTCCTGATCTTCAGCGACTACATGCGCCCGGCGGTCCGGCTGGCGGCGCTGATGAAGCTGCCGGTCACCTACGTGTGGACGCACGACTCGATCGGCCTCGGCGAGGACGGCCCGACCCACCAGCCCGTCGAGCACCTGTGGGCGCTGCGGGCGATCCCCGGCCTGGACGTGGTCCGGCCCGCGGACGCCAACGAGACGGCCGTCGCCTGGCGGACCGTGCTGCGGCACACCGACCGGCCCGCGGGCCTCGCGCTGACCCGGCAGAAGCTGCCGACGTTCGAGCGCGGCGGCGAGATCGCGTCCGCGGAGGGCGTCGCCAAGGGCGGCTACGTGCTGGCCGACGCCGACAACGGCCGGCCCGAGGTGATCATCATCGCGACCGGCAGCGAGGTGCAGCTCGCGCTGGAGGCGCGGCGCACGCTGCAGGCCGAGGGCACCCCGACCCGCGTCGTGTCGATGCCGTGCGTGGAGTGGTTCGAGGAGCAGACCGACGCCTACCGGCAGGAGGTCCTGCCGCCGGGCGTGCGCGCCCGCGTGTCCGTCGAGGCGGGCGTCGCGCTGGGCTGGCGCACCTACATCGGCGACGACGGCGAGTCGGTCAGCCTGGAGCACTTCGGCGCGTCCGCCGACTACAAGACGCTGTTCCAGCAGTTCGGCATCACCTCCGAGCGCGTCGTCGCGGCGGCGAAGGCCAGCCTGATCAAGGCCGGCGTGCACGGCGCCGGGCGCGGCGCCACCACCGGCAACTAGGAGAGGACGATGAGCGACATTCTGAAGCGGCTCTCGGACGAGGGCGTGTCGATCTGGCTGGACGACATCAGCCGCGAGCGGCTGCGGTCGGGGAACCTGGCGGAGCTGGTCAAGGACAAGCACGTCGTCGGCGTCACGTCCAACCCGACGATCTTCGCCAAGGCGCTGAGCAAGGGGAACGCCTACGACGACCAGGTCCGCGACCTGGCGCTGCTCGGCGTGGACGTCGAGGAGGCGTCCCGCGCGATCACCACCTACGACATCCGCTGGGGCTGCGACGTGCTGCGCCCGGTCTACGACCGCACGGAGGGCGTGGACGGCCGCGTGTCGATCGAGGTGGACCCGCGGCTCGCCAAGGACACGGCCAAGACGGTCGCCGAGGCGCGGATGCTGTGGTGGCTGGTGGACCGGCCGAACCTGTTCATCAAGATCCCGGCGACGCCGGAGGGCCTGCCGGCGATCACCGAGACGCTGGCGGCCGGCATCAGCGTGAACGTGACGCTGATCTTCTCGCTGGAGCGCTACGGCGAGGTCATCGACGCGTTCTTCGCCGGCATGGAGCAGGCCAGGGAGAACGGGCACGACCTGTCGAAGCTCGCGTCGGTCGCGTCGTTCTTCGTCAGCCGGGTCGACACCGAGATCGACAAGCGGCTCGACAAGATCGGCTCGGACGAGGCGAAGGCGCTGCGGTCGAAGGCGGGCCTCGCCAACGCCCGGCTCGCGTACGCGCTGTACGAGGAGAAGTTCGGCACCGCCCGGTGGAAGGCGCTGAAGGACGCCGGGGCCCGCCCCCAGCGGCCGCTGTGGGCCTCGACCGGCGTGAAGGACCCGAACCTCGTCGACACGCTGTACGTGGACGAGCTGGTCGCGCCGGGCACCGTCAACACGATGCCGGAGGCGACGCTGGTGGCCGCGGCCGACCACGGCCAGGTGCGCGGCGACAGCGTCCGGGACGCCTACGACGACGCCCGCGCGCACATGGCGGCGCTCAAGGAGATCGGCGTCGACTACGACGACGTCGTGCAGGTCCTGGAGGACGAGGGCGTGGAGAAGTTCGCGGCCTCGTGGAAGGGCATGCTCGACTCCATCACCGGCGAGCTGGAGTCCAAGGCGGCCGGCGCGTGACCTCGGTGGTGACCGCCGGGGGCATCTCGGTCACCATCCGCGGCGCCGTCGTCGACGAGGGCGAGACGGTCCTGGACCGTCTCGTCTCCGACGGCGTGCCCGGGTCGCTCGCGTCCAGGAGCGCCAAGCTGTGGGGGCCGGACGCGGCCCCGCTCGCCGCCCGCCGGCTCGGCTGGCTCGACCTGCCGGAGACCTCCCGGTCGCTGCGCGACCGGCTGGCGGCGGCGGCGGGCGAGGCGCGCGACGCCGGCCTCGACCGGGTCGTGCTGGCCGCCGCCGGGGGCGCGGCGGCCGCCGCCGAGGCGATGTGCCGCACCGCGGGCGCCGAGCTGACCGTCCTCGACACCACCGACCCGCACGAGGTGTCGGGCGTCCTGGCCGGCGACCTGGCCCGGACGCTCGTGGTCGTCGTGGGCGGCGGCATCGAGGCGCAGGCGCTGCGCCGCGTGTTCGCGCGGGCGTTCGCCGAGGCCGGACTGCGCGGCGGCGAGGCGGCGCGCCGGTTCGTCGTCGTGGCCGAGGAGGGCTCCGATCCCGCCCGCGCCGCCGCCGAGGCGGGCCATCATCTCGTCCCGGCCGAGCCGGACGTCGACGACCGGTTCGGGGCGCTGGGCGCCCGCTCCCTGGTGCCGGCGGCGCTGGCGGGCGTCGACGTCGACGGCGTGCTGGACGAGGCGTCCCGGCTCGCGGGGGTGCTGGCGCAGCCCTACGACAACCCCGCCCTGGCGCTGGGCGCGGCGCTGGGCTCGTCGGCGCTCGGCGGCCGCGACAAGCTCGTCATCGCCGACCACGGCTCCGGGCTGGACGGCTTCGCCGGGTGGGCGGAGCAGCTGGTCGCCGGGGCGACGGGCAAGGAGGGCAAGGGCCTGCTGCCGGTCGTGGTGGAGGACGTCGCCGCGCCGGGCTTCGAGCTGGCCGGCGACCTGCGCCGGGTCATCCTCGGCCGCCGCCCGGACGAGCCGGGCCCGGGCCGGGAGGCGGGGATCAGCGTCGCCGGCCCGCTCGGCGCGCAGTTCCTGCTGTGGGAGTACGCGGTCGCGGTGGCGTGCCGGGTGATCGGCGTGAACCCGTTCGACGAGCCGGACACCGCGGAGTCGCGGGCCAGCACGGCCGCGCTGCTGCGCTCGGAGGAGGGCGCGGCGCCGACGGTCGTGCGGCGGCCGCCGGAACTGGTCGAGGGCGCGGTGGAGGTGCACGCCCCGGAGGACGCGCTGCGCGGCGCGCGGACGCTCGCCGAGGCGCTGGAGGCGTTCCTCGCGGACGTCCCGGACGGCGGCTACCTCGCGGTGCTCGCCTTCCTGGACCGCTCCGGCGACGCGGCGGCGGCCGGGCTGCGCCCGCTGCTGGCCGCGCGGGGCGCGCAGCTGCGCAGGCGCCCGGCGCCGGTCACGTTCGGCTGGGGGCCGAGCCACCTGCACACGACCGGCCAGTACCACAAGGGCGGGCCGCTGAACGGCGCGTTCCTGCAGATCACCGGGGCGGTCACCGGCGACGTGCCGGTGCCGGGGCGCCCCTACAGCCTGGGCGAGCTGCAGCTGGCGCAGGCGTTCGGCGATCTGCGGGTGCTGCGCTCGCTGGGGTGCCCGGCGGTCCGGCTGCACCTGCGCGACCGCGCGGAGGGCCTCGCGCAGCTCGCCGCGGCGCTCGGCTGACCGCCCGGTCCGGACGCACCGCGACCGGGCGGATCCGGGACGCGACCAAAGAAGATCAATGGAGATGGTCGCGAATGCCCGTTCTCTCCTGAAACGATGGGGGGCAGGAGGGAACGGTGTCCGGATTCGACGTATTGACGCGCGGCGACGTGCTGGACTCGGCGCTGCGGGCGAGGGACTACCTCGTGAGCTGCGGCGTCCCCGGCGCGCTGGCCGCCAAGGACCCGCGGCTGTGGGGCCGGCGCGCGGTGGACCACAGCCGGCTCGGCTGGCTCGACCTGCCGTTCGCCTCCCGCGGGCTGCTGAACCAGGTGCACGGGCTGGTCGCCGAGGCGCGCCAGTCCGGCCTCGACCACATCGTGCTGATCGGCGTCGGGGCGGAGAGCCTCGCCGCGCAGGCGATCATGGAGGCGCACGCGCCGGCGCTCGCCGCTACGGGCGGCGCGGCCGGCGGCGCCGGCGGCGGCGCGGAGGCCGGGCCGGAGCGGACGACCGGCGAGCTGACCGTGCTGGACGGCGGCGACACGGCCGCGCTGGCGTTCGCGCTGGAGCGGCTCGACCGGACGCTCGTGGTGCTGGCCAGCAAGGCGGGCGTGTCCCTGGAGGGCGACGCCTACCGGCGGATCTTCGCCGAGGCGTTCCGGGAGCGGGGCCTGTCGGAGCGGGAGATCGCGGGCCGGTTCCTGGTCATCACCGACCACGGCAGCCCGCTGCACGACTTCGCCCGGCAGTGCGGCTACCGGATCGGGCTCACCGACCCCTACCTGCCGGGGCACTACGGCGCGCTGTCGGCGTACGGGCTCGTCCCGGCGGTGCTGGCGGGCGCGGACGCCGACCGGCTGCTGGACGAGGCGGCGTCGCTGGTGCCGTCGCTGTCGAAGGACGAGGACAACCCGGGCCTGCTGCTCGGCGCGGTCATCGGCGGCTGCGCGCAGCAGGAGCCGGGCGGCCTCGCCCGCGACAAGGTGCTGCTGCGCGAGCCGGGCGGGCCGGGCGCGCTGAGCGCGTGGATCGGCCAGCTGCTCGCGGTCGGCACCGGCAAGCGGGGCCGCGGCGTGCTGGCGTTCGAGCCGCCCGGCGGGCGCGGCGACTTCCCCGACGTGCACGGCGTGTCGATCAACCCCGGGTCGGCGGCGCGGGACGACTCCGACACCTCGGTGTGGGCGCCGCTCGGCGCGCAGTTCCTGCTGTGGGAGTACGCGACGGCGGTCGCCGGGTGGCTGCTCGGCGTGAACCCGTTCGAGGCGGGCAGCACGGTCGTGCAGGAGGCGGAGGACGACGCGGCGACGCTGCTGCGCACGGCGTCCGCGGGGTCGCTGACGGCGGAGCGGCCGGTGTACGTCGAGGACGGCATCGAGGTGCACGCCGACTTCCCGTGGCCGCCCGGCGCGGAGCTGCAGACCGTCCTCGGCGGGCTGGTCGCCTCCGTGCCGAACGACGGCTACCTGGCGGTGATGACGTACCTGTCGGGCGACTTCTCCGGCCGGTACCTGGCGCCGTCGCTGGCCCGCGCGTCGGGCCGCCCCGTCGCCTACGGGCCGGGGCCCGGCTACCCGCACGCGACCGGCCCGGTGCACAAGGACGGCCCCGGCAACGGCGCGTTCCTCATCATCACCGGCGACCCGGCGCCCGGCGACGCGCTCGCCGGGCACCCGGTCCCCGGACGCCCCTACAGCCTGGCGCAGCTGCGGCTGGCGCGGGCCCTCGGCGAGCTGCGGGCGCTGCGCGAGCGGCGGCTGCCGGTGATCCGGCTGCACCTGCGCGACCCGATCGAGGGAGCGGGGCGGCTGACCGAGGCGGTCCGCGCGGTGGCGGGGGCGCGCAGGCCGTGATCCCGTTCGGGGAATGATCAAGCGGGCACGCGCGTATACCTGGGGGACGACGGGGAGAGCCGTCCGCTCACGCCCGGAATTCGGGTCCGCGAAGCGAGTTGGGGCAGGATGCTTGCAGTACTGAGACGAGAAGGCGCAGTCCGATCAGAGGGGGCCACGTGACCAACCCAGCCAATCCGCTCCGCGACCCGCGGGACAAGCGCCTGCCGCGGGTGGCCGGGCCGTGCGTGCTCGTGCTGTTCGGGGTCACCGGCGATCTGTCCCGCAAGAAGCTGCTTCCGGCGATCTACGACCTGGCGAACAGGGGGCTGCTGCCGCCGGGCTTCTCCCTGGTGGGCTTCGCGCGCCGCGACTGGGAGAACGAGGACTTCCGGCAGATCGCCTACGAGTCGGTCAAGGCGCACGCGCGGACCCCGTTCCGCGAGGACGTGTGGACGCACCTGTCGGAGGGCATGCACTTCGTGCCCGGCGAGTTCTCCGACCCGGGCGCGTTCGACGCGCTGTCGATGGCGGTCAAGGAGCTGGACGAGAGCCGCGGCACCGGCGGCAACTACGCCTTCTACCTGTCGATCCCGCCGAAGTTCTTCCCGCAGGTCGTCGAGCAGCTGCAGCGCAGCGGCCTGGCCGACCGCAAGGACGGCTCCTGGCGCCGGGTCGTGATCGAGAAGCCGTTCGGCAGCGACCTGAAGACGGCGGTGGAGCTGAACGACACCGTGCACCGCGTCTTCCCCGAGGAGTCGATCTTCCGGATCGACCACTACCTCGGCAAGGAGACGGTGCAGAACATCCTGGCGCTGCGGTTCGCCAACACCATGTTCGAGCCGATCTGGAACCGCTCGTTCGTCGACCACGTGCAGATCACGATGGCCGAGGACATCGGGATCGGCGGCCGGGCCGGCTACTACGACGGCATCGGCGCCGCCCGCGACGTCATCCAGAACCACCTGCTGCAGCTGCTGGCGCTGACCGCGATGGAGGAGCCCACCTCGTTCCGCGCGGAGGCCGTCCGCGCCGAGAAGGCGAAGATCCTCTCGTCGGTGCGGGTGCCCGGCAACATCGCCGAGTCCACGGCGCGCGGGCAGTACGCGGCGGGCTGGCAGGGCGGCGTGAACGTCAAGGGCTACCTGGAGGAGGACGGCATCCCGGCCGACTCCCGCACCGAGACCTACGCCGCGATCAAGCTGGAGATCGAGAACCGCCGCTGGGCCGGCGTCCCGTTCTACCTGCGCACCGGCAAGCGGCTGAGCCGCCGGGTGACCGAGGTCGCGATGGTGTTCCAGAAGGCGCCGCACCTGCCGTTCTCGCAGACCGACACCGAGGAGCTCGGGCAGAACGCGCTGGTGATGCGGGTGCAGCCGGACGAGGGCATCACCGTCCGGTTCGGCTCGAAGGTGCCCGGCACCTCGATGGAGATCCGCGACGTCAACATGGACTTCGCCTACGGGGAGTCGTTCACCGAGACCTCCCCCGAGGCGTACGAGCGGCTGCTGCTGGACGTGCTGATCGGCGACCCGCCGCTGTTCCCCCGGCAGGAGGAGGTCGAGCTGTCCTGGAAGATCCTCGACCCGATCACCGAGTACTGGGCGAGCCGCAGCGGCCTCGACCAGTACAAGTCCGGCGGCTACGGGCCCGCCAGCGCCGATGAGCTGATGGCGCGGGACGGGCGCACCTGGAGGCGGCTCTAATGAACATCGATCTCACCGGAACCACCACCCGCAAGATCCAGGACGCGCTGACGCAGTCCCGGCACCTGATGGGCGGCCCCGCCGTCGGCATGGTGCTCACCCTGATCATCGTGACCGACGAGTCGGCGCAGTACGACGCGGTCCGCGCCGCGACGGAGGCGGCGCGCGAGCACCCGTGCCGGGTGCTGACCGTGATCTCCCGCGACCCGCGCGGCGGCTCGTCGCGGCTGGACGCCGAGATCCGCATGGGCGAGACCGGCCCGGGCGAGACGGTGCTGCTGCGCATGTACGGGCCGCTCGCCGAGCACGCCGACTCCGTCGTCGTCCCGCTGCTCATGCCGGACACGCCGGTCGTCACGTGGTGGCCGGGCGGGAAGGTGCCGAAGGTGCCGGCGGAGGACCCGCTGGGCGCGCTCGCGCAGCGCCGGGTGACCGACTCCTACGCGGCGCGCGACCGGCTCGGCACCCTCGCCCAGCTCGCCCACGGCTACCGGCCCGGCGACACCGACTTCACCTGGACGCGGCTGACGTCGTGGCGGTCGCTGCTGGCGGCGGCGCTCGACCAGCACCACGAGGAGATCGTGTCCGGCGAGGTGACGGCCGAGCCGGACAGCCCGAGCGCGGAGCTGCTGGCGGCGTGGCTGTCGATCCGGCTGGGCGTGCCGATCCAGCGGACCGTGTCGGAGGGGCCGGGCATCACCGGCGTCCGGCTGACGACGACCGGCGGCGACATCCAGATCCACCGCCCGGACGGGCGGGTCGCGACGCTGTGCCGGCCGGGCCAGCCCGACCGGCAGGTGTCGCTGCTGCGCCGCCCGATGGCCGAGCTGCTCGCCGAGGAGCTGCGGCGGCTCGACCCCGACGAGGTCTACCACGACGCCGCCGTCCGTTTCGCCAAGGACCTGGCGCACGGCACGGCCACGCCGGGCGTCGCGGACGACCCGGTGTCGGCGAGCCCCGAGGCGGCGCGGACCGAGCCGGCCAGGCGGCACGCGGAGGAGCGGGGCGCGGCCGAGCGGCAGGGGGGCGAGTGAGCGCCCCGGCCGTCCTCGTCCACCGCGACCAGGACCTGCTGGCCGCGGCCGCCGCGGCGCGGCTGGTGACCGCGATCGCCGACGCCCAGGCGGCGCGCGGCTCGGCGTCGGTCGTGCTGACCGGCGGCGGCGTCGGCACGGCGGTGCTGGCCGCGCTCGCCGCCGCGCCCGCGCGGGACGCGATCGACTGGGGCCGCCTGGACGTGTGGTGGGGCGACGAGCGGTTCCGCCCCGCCGGCGACGCCGAGCGCAACGAGACCGGGGCGCGGGCGGCGCTGCTCGACCACGTCCCCGCCGACCCGGCGCGGGTGCACCCGATGGCCCCGTCGGACGGCCCGGACGGCGACGACCCGGAGGCCGCGGCGGAGCGCTACGCCGCCGAACTGCTCGCCGCCGGCGGCGGCGCGGTCCCGGCGTTCGACGTGCTGATGCTCGGCGTGGGCCCGGACGCCCACGTCGCCTCGCTGTTCCCGGGCATGCCGGCGCTGCACGACGAGCGCCCGGTCGTGGCCGTGCACGGCTCCCCCAAGCCGCCGCCGACCCGGATCTCGCTGACGTTCCCGTCGCTGCGCGCGGCGCGGGAGGTGTGGGTGCTGGCGGCCGGCGAGTCGAAGGCGGAGGCCGTGCGCCTCGGCCTGTCGGCGGACGCGGACCCGGAGAAGGCCCCGGTCGCCGGCGCGCGCGGCCGGGAGCGGACCCTGTTCCTGCTGGACACGGCCGCCGCGTCCAGGTTGCCCGGCTGAGAGAACACTGAAGAGTGTCCCCGGATCCGCATGCCGCACGCTGAACCGCGCATAACCTGAGCACGTGATTATCTTGTGCACCCCTTGACCGGGGGATGACCCGCAGTGCGGGCCGAGCAGGCGAGCGTGAGGAGTTCTCAGGTGCTCAAGGGTCGGACCGGGACGGCGGGCGCGGCGCTCGCAGGGGCGGTTCTCATCGCCGTCGCGGGATGCTCGTCCGGCGGCGACGGCGGCGGCAAGGGCGGCGACGGCGGCAAGGCCGCGGACGCGGTCAAGCTGGCGATCACGCCCGCGACCGGGACGAGGGAGGCGGCGCCCGACCAGCCCGTCACCGTCACGGCGGACAAGGGCAGGCTGACCAGCGTGACCTTGACCTACGGCAAGAAGAACACCAAGGCCGAAGGCAGGCTCGCGCCCGACGGCAAGTTGTGGAAGTCGTCGTGGACGCTGCGCCCGTCCACGACGTACACCGTCACCGCCAAGGGCACCGGCGAGGGCGGCAAGGAGGTCACCGCGACCTCCACGTTCACGACGCTGACGCCGAAGAAGAAGCTGACCTCGGGCATGTCGCCGCTGGACGGCGAGACCGTCGGCGTCGGCATGCCGGTGCAGCTGCTGCTGTCCCGGCCGGTGAGCACCAAGGCCGGGAAGATCGCCGTGGAGCAGGCCCTTGAGGTCCGCATGTCCAAGCCGGTCGAGGGCGCCTGGTACTGGATCAGCGACAAGGAGGTCGACTTCCGGCCCCGCGACTACTGGCCGACCGGGCAGAAGGTGAAGGTCATCGCGCACCTGGCGGGCCTGAAGGTCGGCGAGGGCGTCTACGGGATGAAGGACCGCAGCGCCGCCTTCACGGTCGGGCCGCGGCACATCACCACGATCGACGCCAAGAAGCACCGCGCGACGGTGACCGAGGGCGGGAAGACCGTGCGGACGATGAAGGTCAGCCTCGGCAAGCCCGGCCACGACAGCTACAGCGGAACCATGATCGCCCAGGAGAAGGCGAAGGACATCATCATGGACTCCGCGACCACCGGCGACCCCGGCGAGTACCGGATCCCCACGAAGTGGAACGTCCGCCTCACCTACAGCGGGACGTTCGTCCACTCGGCGCCGTGGTCGACGGACGCGCAGGGCAACGACAACGTCAGCCACGGGTGCGTGAACGCCTCACCCGAGGACGCCAAGTGGTTCTACAACTTCACCAACCGGGGCGACATCGTCAAGGTGACCGGCACGTCCCGCAAGCTCCAGTTCGGCAACGGCCCGACGCCGTGGGCGAAGTCCTGGGAGGGCTGGCTGGAGGGCAGCGCCACCGGCAAGCCGGTGATGGGCCTGCCCCTCAAGTGACCGGCCTCAAGTGACCGGCCTCAGGTGACCGGGGTCCGGTGACAGGGCTCCGGTGACCGGGGGCCGGTGACAGGGCTCCGCGAGCCCGGGCCGTGTGCGCGGGGCGATCACGGGAAGACTTGGTGCCATGCAGAAGCTCTCGTTGGACGCACAGGTACGGGACAATCTGAAGCGCGCCGCCGCCGGCTCGACCGGGCGCAGCGCCGACACCGTGTACGGCGGGCATGAGCACGTCCTGCGCCAGACGGTCGTGGCCCTCACGGCGGGCACGTCGCTGTCCGAGCACGAGAACCCCGGCGAGGCGACCATCTACGTCCTGCACGGGCGGGTGCGGCTGCTGGCCGGGGACCACCACTGGGACGGGATGGTCGGCGACCTGCTGATCATCCCGGACCAGCGGCACAGCCTGGAGGCGCTGGAGGACGCCGCGGTCCTGCTGACGGTGGCCAAGACCGGCTGACCGTCAGTCGTGGCGCAGGTGCGCGTGGCAGGCGCCGGGTTCGGCGAAGGGCACCAGCCGGTCGGCCTCGACGGGGGCGTTCAGCTCCTTCAGCGCGCCCTGCATGAGGCCCAGGTGCACGTCGCAGACCAGCGGGCCGTACTCCTCGGCGAGCTCCAGGAACGGGCAGTGCCGCAGCCGGATGAGGTCGCCGTCGGGCCGGGGCGCGAAGTCGAGGTCGTCCAGCAGCGCGGTGAGCCGCTCGGTCGCCGCCTCGCCGGACAGCCGCTGGAAGGGCGGCTTCCGGTCGACGAGGTAGCGGCCCCACTCGCGGCCGGCCTGCGCCGCGCTCTCCCGGGCGGCGGGCCCCTCCGAGGCCAGCCGGCTGAGCAGGATCTGCGCGAGCAGCCGGTAGCCGCGGGCGCCGCCGCGGTCCATGCCGGGGCGCGGCGTGTAGACGGTCCGGGGGCGGCCCGGCCCGGTCGGCTGCTCGGCGGTCCGTTCGACGGTGCCCTCGGCGGTCAGCGCGTCCAGGTGGAAGCGGGCGGTGTTGGCGTGCACGCCGAGCCGCTCGGCGACCTCCGCGACGCCCAGCGGGGCATCGGCGTCGCGCAGGATGTCGAGGACTTCCTGGCGGCGGGAACGTTCGGTCGCCATGCGGGTCACCCCTCCCCCGCCGGCGGCTGGGCCGCGATCAGCGGATGGTCTCGGTCGAGCGGACCGAGTTTCCCGGCCCCGCCCGGCGAGCCGAGGTCGTCGAAGAACTCCGCGTTCGCCCGGGTGTAGGCCGTCCACCGGTCCGGCAGATCGTCCTCGTAGTAAATCGCCTCCACGGGGCACACGGGTTCGCAGGCGCCGCAGTCGACGCATTCCTCCGGGTGGATGTACAGGGCCCGCGCCCCCTCGTAGATGCAGTCGACCGGGCACTCGTCGACGCACGCCAGGTCCTTGACGTCAACGCAGGGTTCGGCGATCACGTAGGTCACGGGCGCTCCTCCAGGTCGGCCACATTTCTAACAGTGCCACATGTAATAATAATTGAACAGGGAGGAGTAAGGAACGACATGCCGGGACGCGGCTCGCGGGAGAAATCCGCGGGAGGGGTTGACAGGTTCTGATTGGTGTATCAATAATGAAGCCATGACGACCGCACAGGGAACCCGCAGGACCACCTCGGAGGAGCGCCGCGAGCAGGTGATCGAGGCCGGCATCGCGGTGTTCGCCGAGTACGGCCTCCACGCCACCAAGACCGCCGACATCGCCAAGCGCGCCGGCATCTCCCAGCCCTACATCTACGCACTGTTCGACGACAAGAAGGCCCTCTTCATCGCCTGCCTCCAGCGCGCCCGCGAGCAGATCCGGGACTCGTTCGCGGCGGCCTGGGAGGTCCGCGACACCCCGGAGGAGACGCTCGCCGCGGTGAGCCGCAACCTCCAGCGGACGCAGCCGAGCACGGAGGCGCGGCGCTGCCAGCTCCAGGGGTACGCCGCCTCCGCCGACCCGGAGATCCGCTCGTTCATGCGCCGCGGCTTCATGGAGGTCTCCGACCACATCGCCGAGCGCACCGGCGCCGACCGCGCGACGGTGGCGCGGTTCATGGCCGCCGGCAACCTGCTCAACCTGGGCATGGTCCTGGACCTGCCCGACGAGTACGTCAGCGTCGCACTCTGACGCTCCCGCTCCCGCTCCACGCGGGACTCCTCTCGCCCATCTATTTATTGGTCAATCAATCAAATCTCGAAGGAGCCTCACATGTCTTCGCCCACCACCACACCCACCACGCCCCGGACCACCGGCCCCGCCCGCGGCGGCGCCCCGTCCCCCTCCGCGGAGGCCGCGATGCCCTACCCGCGCCGCTGGTACACCCTCGCCGTGCTCTGCCTGTCGCTGCTCGTCATCGTCGTCGACACGACGATCGTGAACGTGGCGGTCCCCACCCTCGCCTCCTCGCTGCACGCCGGAGCCGGCGCGCTGGCCTGGATCGTCGACTCCTACACCCTCGTGTTCGCCGCCTTGCTGCTTCCCGCCGGCACCCTCGGCGACCGGTTCGGGCGGCACCGCGCGCTCGCCGCCGGGATGGCGGTCTTCGGCGCCGGCTCGCTGGGCGCGGCGCTGTCGGCCACCGCCGCGCAGCTGATCGCGGCCCGCGCGGTCATGGGCGCCGGCGCGGCGTTCATCATGCCCGCCACGCTCGCGCTGCTGACCGCGGTGTTCACCGACCCGCGCGAGCGGGCCAAGGCGATCGGCCTGTGGTCGGCGGTCAGCGGCCTCGGCGTCGCGATCGGCCCGACCGCCGGCGGATGGCTGCTGCAGCACTTCTCGTGGAGCGCGATCTTCGCGGTGAACCTGCCGGTCGTCGCGGCCGCGCTCGCCGCCGGCCCGTTCCTCGTGCCCGCCTCGTCCGCCCCGCACCGCCCGCGCGTCGACGTGCTCGGCGCCGCCCTCGCCGCCGCCGGGCTGGGCGCGCTCACCTACGCGGTCATCCAGGCCGGGGAGGGCGGCTGGACGTCGGCGGCCACGCTGCTGCGGTTCGCGGTCGCGCTCGTCCTGCTCGCGGTGTTCGGGTTCTCGCAGGTCCGCGGCGGCCACCCGATGCTGGACCTGGACCTGTTCCGGGACGGCCGGTTCACCGCCGCCGCGATGTCGGTGATGGTGCTGTTCTTCGGGCTGGCCGGCAGCACGTTCGTGCTCACCCAGATCTACCAGTTCGTCCTCGGCTACTCGCCGCTGGAGGCCGGGATCCGGTCGCTGCCCGGCGCGCTCGCGCTGACCGTCGCGTCCCCGCTCGGCACCCGGGCCGCCGCCCGCTTCGGGATCCGCGCCTCGATGACGGCCGGGCTGGTGGCCGCCGCGGCGGGGCTCGGCTACTTCGCCACCGCGTCCGGCGGCACCGGCTACGTCCACTACATGGTCGCCTCGATGGTGCTGTCCGCCGGGATCGGGCTGACGATGGCGCCCGCCACCCAGTCGATCATGTCGACGCTGCCGCCCGCCAAGACCGGGGTCGGCTCGGCGGTCAACAACGCCACCCGCAACCTCGGCACCGTCCTCGGCGTCGCGGTCGTCGGCAGCATCGCCGCCACCTCCTACACCGGCCACATGGCGCACGGGCCGGCGGGCGAGTCGATCGGCGCCGCCGCCGGGATCGCCCGCCACCTGCCCGCGCCGGCCGCCGCCGCCCTGCGCGACACCGCCGCCCAGGCGTTCGTGCACGGCGCCGGGCTCGGCGTCCTGGTCACCGCGGCCGCCATCGCCGTCACCGCGGCGCTGGTGTTCCGGCACCTGCCGGGCCGCCGCTGATTCCCCGACCCGGAAGGGCCGCGCGGACTCCGCGCGGCCCTTCCGCATGCCGACCAAAGTCGGCGGGCTCTCGACCTGCGGCCACTGGCCCGCGCGGGCGGCGCGGCTACCGTTGGGCGCGTGGACCTCTTCCGGCGATCGCGGCGCGAATGGCTCGGCGACCTGGGCCTGACCGCGGCCGCGGGCGCGCTCGGCCTCCTGCTGCTGATGGGGACGAAGGAGGACCCGCCTCCCGACGTGCCGGTCGTGGTGCCGCGGGACCTCGCGATCGGCTCGGTCTGGCTGGCCTTCCTGCTGCTGTTCCGGCGGCGGCACCCGGTGGCCGTCGCGGTGACGATGATGTTCGCGCAGTGGACGGCCACGTCGGCGCTCGGCATCGCCGCGGTCGCGGTGTACTCGCTGGCGATGCTGCGCCCCTGGCGGGTCGTCCTGCCGCTCGCCGGCGCGAACCTGGCGATCATCGTCACGCTGTTCTGGATCACCTCGCCGCTGCACCAGTTCCGGCAGGGCGCCGTCGTCTTCGTGCTGATGTACGCGGTGCTGATCACGGCGGGCATGCTGGTCAGGTCGCGGCGGCAGCTGATCGCCTCGATGGAGGAGCGGGCCCGCGCCGCGGAGACCGAGCAGCGGCTGCGGGTCGAGGAGGCGCGGCTGCTGGAGCGCGAGCGGATCGCCCGGGAGATGCACGACGTCCTCGCGCACCGGATCTCGCTGCTGGCCGTGCACGCGGGGGCGCTGGAGTTCCGCCCGGACGCGCCGGCGGACCAGCGCGAGGCCGCCGGGGTCGTCCGGCGGTGCGCCTACGAGGCCATGGAGGACCTGCGCGAGGTGATCGGCGTGCTGCGCGACGACTCGCCCGGCGCGGACCCGGAGCGCCCGCAGCCGACGCTCGCGGACGTGTCCGCGCTCGTGCGGGAGTCGCGGCGGGCCGGCGGGCGGATCACGCTGGAGGAGAACGTGCCCTCCCCCGGCCGCGTCCCGGCCCGCGTCGGGCGGCACGCCTACCGGATCGTCCAGGAGGGGCTGACCAACGCGCGCAAGCACGCGCCGGGCGCCCCGGTGCGGGTGTCGCTGGACGCCGGGTCCGACCTGGACATCGAGATCGTCAACGCGCTGTCGCCCGGCGCGCCCGCGCCGCCGCTGCCGGGGTCCGGCGCGGGGCTGGTCGGGCTCGCCGAGCGGGTCGCGCTGCTCGGCGGGACGCTGGAGCACGGCCCCACCGCCGACGGCCGGTTCCGGCTGCGGGCCCGCCTCCCGCTGGGGACCGCGCATGCCCACGGGGCCGCCGGGAAGGGTGATGTGCATGGCGAACTCCTCTGACCGGCCCGTCCTGGAAGAGCTCGACCGCGCCGAGTGCATGCGGCTCATCGCCGGCGGCGTCGTCGGCCGGGTCGCGTTCGACGACGGCGAGGGGCCGACGGTCATCCCGGTGAACTACGCGGTCGACGGGGACTCGGTGATCTTCCGGACGTCGGCGACCGGGCGGATGACCCGCAGCCTGCTGACGTCCGTGCCCGGCGGGGAGGTCCGGGCGGCGTTCCAGGCCGACCGGTTCGACGAGTCCGCGCGCACGGGCTGGAGCGTGCTGCTGCGCGGCGGCGCCCACCGGCTGTCGGCCGCGGAGCGGGCCGCGGTCCCGCGGGTCGAGCCGTGGCCGGGCGACGAGCGCGGCGAGTGGTTCCGGCTGTCGGCGCTGGAGGTCAGCGGGCGCCGCCTGTCCCGGCGCTGAGCGGCCGTAGGGTGAGCGGATGGACTCCTCCCCCGTCCGGGTGCTGATCGTGGACGACGACGCGCTCGTCCGCGCCGGCCTGTCGATGATGCTGGCGAACGCCGGCGACCTGGAGGTGGTCGCGGACGTCGCCGACGGCGCCGAAGTCGTCGGGGCGGTGAACCGGCACCGGCCCGACGTCGTGCTGATGGACATCCGCATGCCGAGGATGGACGGGCTCGCGGCGACCGAGCTGCTGCGCGCCCGCCGCGACCCGCCCGAGATCATCGTGCTGACGACGTTCGACACCGACGACCACATCCTGCGGGCGATGCGCGCGGGCGCGAGCGGGTTCCTGCTGAAGCACACCCCGCCGCCGGAGATCGTCGGCGCGATCCGGCGGGTCGCCGCGGGCGAGCCGATGATGTCCCCGGCGGTGCTGCGCAAGATGATGTCCTACCTGGCCGCGAGCGGCGGCGACCCGCGCCGCGACCGCGCCCGCGAGCTGCTGGCCCGGCTCAGCGACGGCGAGCGGGCGGTGGCCGCCCTGGTCGGACGCGGTCTGACCAACAGCGAGATCGGCGGGGAGCTGTCGCTGAGCGTCGCCACCGTCAAGGCGTACGTGTCGCGGCTGCTGACGAAGCTGGACCTGAACAACCGGGTGCAGATCGCCCTCCTGGTCCACGACGCCGCACTCGACGACTAGCGTCCCCGGGACCCCAGGGGGACGTCCCGCAGGAGCAGCGCCGCCGCGAGACCGGCCGCGAGGACGGGCAGCGCCGCGACGAACAGGCCGGAGAACGCTTCGGCGAAGGCGGCGGCGACCGCGTCCTGGACGGGGCCGGGCAGGGTGGCGAGGACCTCGGGGCGGACCGCGTCGGAGTAGGCGGGGACGCCGCCGCCCGGGAGGCGGCGGACGATCTCCTCGGCGAACCGGTTCGCCACGATGGAGCCGAAGACGGCCATCCCGGCGGCGGTGCCGAGCATCCTCGCGGCGAACACGCCCGAACTGGCCGCGCCCAGGTCCCGCCGCGGCGCGGCGTTCTGCGCGATCAGCATGACGACCTGCTGCGACAGCCCGGCCCCGAACCCGAGGACGGCCATGTAGCAGCCGGCGGCCGCCAGGCCCGTGCCGGCGTCCATCGTCGCGAGCAGCGCGACGCCCGCCATGCTGATCGCCATGCTCGCCGCCGGGAGCCGGTGGTAGCGGCCGGTCCGGTGGATGCGGCGTCCCGCGCCCATGGCGGCGGCCACGAGCGCGGTCATCATCGGCAGGAGCAGCAGGCCGGACCTGGTCGCGTCCACTCCCCCGACGACCTGGAAGAACATCGGCAGGTACGTCGCGAGCCCGAACCCGGTGGCGCCGCCGACGGCCGCGACGGCGCAGGCGACGCCGAACGAGCGGTCGAGGAACAGCCGCGGCGGGACGACCGGCTCGGCGGCCGTCCGCTCGGCGAGGACCCACACGGCGGACAGCACCGCCGCGCCCGCGGCCAGCGACAGCACGACCGGCGAGTCCCACGCGTAGCGCGTCCCGGCCCAGCTGGTGAGCAGCGTGAAGCAGGTGACGGCCGCGCCGAGCAGGACGATGCCGAGGTAGTCGATCCGGGGCCGCCCCTCCGGCCTGGGCAGGCGCAGGAAGACCAGCGTCGTGGCGGTGGCCGCGAGGCCGAGCGGCATGTTGACGTAGAACACCCAGCGCCAGGAGGCGTGGTCGGTGAGGAACCCGCCGACCAGCGGGCCCGCGATGCTGGACACCGCGAAGATCAGCGCCGAGTACCCCTGGTACTTGGCGCGCTCGCGGGGCTCGAACAGGTCGCCGGTCAGCGCGAACATCGAGCTCATGAGGCAGCCGGCGGCGGCTCCCTGCACCACCCGGAACACGATCAGCCAGGTCATGCTCGGGGCGGCCCCGCACGCCGCCGATCCGGCCAGGAACCCGAGCAGCCCGGTCAGCAGGACGGGCCGGCGTCCGAACAGGTCGCCGAGGCGCCCCGACAGCGGGACGGTGACGCTGGTGGCCAGCACGTACGCCGTCGACACCCAGGCGATGCGGTCCAGCCCGCCGAGGTCCCCGACGATCGCGGGCAGCGCCGTGCCCAGCACCGTCGCGTCCAGCGAGGACATCAGCCCGGCGAGCATCAGCCCGCCGAACGCCCAGATCCGCTCGCGCCGGCCCATCGGCGCGGTCGTCGCAACCATGTGCACCTCACATTCATATGCTTTACGCATTTAGATGCTAAGCGCACGCAGATGAGTCGCGCAAGGCAACTAGACTTGCCGCCATGGGCGAGGAGGCGCTCGACTCGGTCGAGCGGAGCATGGTCCGGCTGCGCCGCGGCATGTCGCGGCAGCGGCTCGGGAAGGCCGCGATCCGGGAGCACAACCTCCCCGTCGACGTGCAGGTCCTGCACGTGGTGGACGTGATCGACGAGGGCCCCGACCGCCCCGGCGAGGAGATGAGCGTCGGCCTGGTCGCCGCCCGGCTCGGCGTGGACGCCTCGCGCGGCAGCCGCATCGTCGCCGAGGCCGTCAAGTCCGGCTACGTCCGCCGCGTCGCCTCCCAGGAGGACGGCCGCCGCATCACCCTCGAACTCACCGACGCCGGCCGCCGCGTCGTCGACGCCACCCGCCGCACCCGCCAGGAGCACTTCGCCAAGGCCATGAGCGACTGGACGGACGAGGAGCGCGCCGAGTTCGCCCGCCTCCTGGCCCGCTTCGTCCACACCTACGAAGGCTGACCCCCTCGGGCGGCCTCGCCATGCCCGCACGCGCTCCGGCCCCCGCTCGCGGCGCCGCGCGCACGTCATCCCGTGGTCGCGGGTGGAGGGCGCTCGCGTACACCCGGAGTTGCAGGCGCGGATCCCGATGCTCGGACGCGCGGCGGACGGCGCGGCGGGGCCGTCCGTCTACCCTGGCCGCATGGGTGCTCACCGCGGTCTCCTGCCGGCGCGCGGCCGGTTCCGGGATGCGGCCCTGGCCGGCGGCGTGCTGCTGGTGGTGGCGGTCAGCAGCCTCAACTCGTTCATCGGCGCCGCCCCCGAGCCGTGGACGGCGAAGGCGGCCGGCTGGACCCTGATCGTCCTCGCGTGCGGGGCGCTGTACTTCTCCCGGCGGTTCCCCGTGGCCGTCGGCTCCTTCGTCCTCGCGGCCACCGGCGCCTACTACGTCATCAGCGTCAACGACGGCGGGCTGATGATCGCCCACATCGTCGCGCTGTACATGGTCGCGGCGTGCGGCAGGCTCAGCGCGGCCGTCGTCCTCGCCGCGCTGACCGTGATCGCGACCGGCAGCGGGACGCTGCTCGGCAACGACGACGTCAACGCCGTCGCCCTGTTCATGCTGACCGGCTGGGTCGTGGCGGTGGTCGCGCTCGGCCGGGTCTGGCACGGCCGCCTCGCCTACCTGCGGGAGGCCGAGCGCCGCGCCGCCGGCGAGGAGCGGCTGCGCATCGCCCGCGAGCTGCACGACGTCGTCGGCCACCACCTCTCGCTCATCAACGTCCAGGCCGGGACGTCGCTGCACCGCTTCCACCGGGACCCGGCGCGGGGCGAGGCCGCCCTCGCCGCGATCAAGGAGTCGAGCCGGGACGCGCTGCGCGACCTCCGCGCGACGCTCGGGCTGCTCCGGCAGGACGGCGAGGAGGCGCCGACCGCGCCCGCGCCCGGCCTGGACGGGATCGGCGAGCTGATCGGGTCCGCGCGGTCGGCGGGGCTCACCGTGCACGGCCGCGTCGCGCGGGCCGCCGATCCGCCGACCGAGGTCGCGCTGGCCGCCTACCGGATCGTGCAGGAGTCGCTGACCAACGTGTCGCGGCACGCGCCCGACGCGGAGGTCACCGTCAGCGTCGAGGACGGGCCGGGCGAGCTGCGCATCGAGGTCGCCGACGACGGCCCCGGGCAGGGCTGGGGCGCGCCGGGCAGCGGCGTGCGCGGCATGCGGCAGCGGGCGCGGGCGCTCGGCGGGGACCTGACCGCGGGCCCCGGGCCGGACGGCGGGTTCGTCGTCCGGGCGCGGCTGCCCTACGAGGCGGCGGGCCGATGATCGAGGTGCTGCTGGCCGACGACCAGGGCCTGGTCAGGGCGGGGTTCCGCGCCATCCTCGACGACGAGGACGACATCGCGGTGACCGGCGAGGCCGCCGACGGCGAGCAGGCCGTGGCCGCCTGCCGCGAGCTGCGCCCCGACGTGGCGCTGCTCGACGTGCGGATGCCCCGGATGGACGGCCTGGAGGCCGCCCGGCGGATCACCGCCGACCCGCGCCTGGACGGCGTCCGCGTCGTCATCCTCACCACGTTCGACCTGGACGAGTACGTGTACGGCGCGCTGCGCGCCGGCGCCACCGGCTTCCTGCTGAAGGACACCGAGCCCGCCGAGCTGATCCAGGCGGTGCGGGTCGCGGCGCGCGGCGACGCGCTGATCACCCCGTCGGTGACGCGGCGGCTCATCGGCGAGTTCGCCGGGCGCGTCGAGGCGCCCGAACCCGGCCCCCGGCTGAAGGCCCTCACCGAGCGGGAGCGCGAGGTCATGCTGCTCGTCGCCGCCGGGCAGAGCAACGACGAGATCGCCGCCCGGCTGGTGCTGAGCCCCGCCACCGTCAAGTCGCACGTGAGCCGCATCATGGCGAAGCTGGACGTGCGCGACCGCGCCCAGCTGGTCGTCCTGGCCTACGAGTCGGGCATGGTCAACCCCCGCTGGATGCGACCCGGGTCGTAGCCGCGCCGCCGGGACCGCAACTTCCGGTGCGGCCCGGATGCCGACCGCGGGCCGATGCCGGCGGGCGTCCCGGTTCCCGACGCTGGAGGCATGAATCCCACCGGCGCATTCATCGGCTTCGTCGTGGGCGGGGCCGCGGGCTTCCTGCTGACCGAGACGGTCGGTGCGTTCTTCACCTTCGTGATCGACCGGACGCTCGACGTCGACGGCACCCCCGCGCTGCTCGCCGCCTTCATCGCCGTACCCGTCCTGACCGCCGTCCTCGGCGCCGCCGTCGGCGCCCGGCTCCAGAACCGAGGTTGACGTGACCACTCCGACCATCCCGTCCGCCGGCCGGTTCGGCCGCCTGGCCGCCTGGTCGCAGCGCCGCCGCTGGGCGGCGCTCGTCCTCTGGGTCGCGGTCGTCGCGGCGATCACGGTCGGCTCGCAGGCCGCAGGCAGCGCGTACCACAACGACTTCTCGCTGCCCGGCACCGAGTCGCAGGCCGCCGCCGACCTGATGACCGAGCACGGCTCCCGGCAGGCGGGGGCCACCGTCCAGATCGTCGCCGCGGACCCGCGGGGGCTGGACGGGCACCGCGCGGACATCGGGCGGATGCTCGACCGGGTCCGCGGGCTGCCCGGCGTCACCGGCGTCGGCGAGCTGTCGGTCTCCTCGTCCGGCACGATCGGCTACGCCACCGTCACGCTCGACGGCGCCGCCGAGGACGTCCCCGCGGACCGGGTCACCGCGATCATCGAGACCGCGCAGGCCGCCGCCGGGGACGGGCTGCGCATCGAACTCGGCGGCGACCCGGTGCGCGGCGCCGAGGAAGGCGGGGGCGGCGCGGCCGAGGGCGCGGGCATGCTCGCGGCCCTGGTCGTCCTCGTCCTGCTGTTCGGCTCGCTCGTCGCCGCCGCGCTCCCCCTCGGCACCGCCCTGTTCGCGGTGGGCGGCGCGGTCGGGCTGATCGCGCTGGCCTCGCACGTGTTCACCGTCGCCGACTTCACCCCGCCGATCATGATGCTGATCGGGCTCGGCGTCGGCGTCGACTACGCGCTGCTGATCTTCTACCGGTACCGGCAGGAGCTGCGCGGCGGCGCCGACCCGGCCACCGCCACCCGGCGCGCCCTGGACGCCGCCGGGCGCACCGTCTTCTTCGCCGGCTGCACGGTGATCATCGCGCTGCTCGGCCTCATCGCGCTCGGGCTCGGCTCCCTCCAGGGCGTGGCGCTCGCGGTGGCCCTGACCGTGCTGGTCACCATGGCGGCATCGCTGACGCTGCTGCCCGCGCTGCTCGGCGTCTTCGGCGGCCGGATCCAGCGCCAGGTCCGCAGGCGGGCGGCGAAGGCCCGCCCGGGCGAGACCCGCTGGCACCGGCTGGCGTCGGCCGTCCAGCGCCGCCCCGTGCCCGCGCTGCTCGCCGCCGTCGTCGCGCTGCTCGCGCTGTCGGCGCCCGCGCTGCACATGCGCCTCGGCTTCGCCGACGCGGGCAACGACGCCCCGTCCACGACCGGCCGCCAGGCGTACGACCTCCTCGCCGAGGGGTTCGGGCCCGGCTTCAACGGCCCGCTGATCGTCGTCGCGAAGGGCGACGCCGGCCCGCTCCGCACGGAGCTGGCGCGGACGGAGGGCGTCGCCGCCGCGACTCCCCCCATACCGTCGCGGGACGGAGCGGTCTCCGCCGTCGTGGCGTACCCGGCCACCGCCCCGCAGGACGAGGCGACCGCCGACCTCGTCCACCGGCTGCGCGAGGACGTGCTCCCGTCCCTCTCGGCGCGGACCGGCGCCGAGTATCTGGTCGGCGGCCCGACCGCCGCCGCCCAGGACTTCTCCGACGCCGTGTCCTCCCGCATGCCGCTCTTCGTCGCGATCGTCGTCGGCATGTCGGCGCTGCTGCTGATGGTGGTGTTCCGCTCGGTGCTCATCCCGGTCAAGGCCGCGCTGCTCAACCTGCTGTCGATCTCGGCGGCCCTGGGCGCGATCACCCTGGTCTTCCAGGACGGCCGGTTCGGCGCGCAGAGCGGCCCCATCGAGGCGTTCATCCCCGTGATGATCTTCGCGATCGTGTTCGGCCTCTCCATGGACTACGAGGTGTTCCTCGTCTCCCGCATCCACGAGGAATGGGAGCGCGCCCGGGACGCCTCGCGCGCCGTCCGCGAGGGCCTGGCCGCCACCGGCAAGGTGATCACGGCGGCCGCCGCGATCATGATCGTGGTGTTCGCGGCGTTCGTCCTGAGCCCCGACCGCATGCTCCAGCAGTTCGGCCTGGGCCTCGCCGTGGCCGTCCTCCTGGACGCCGTGGTGATCCGCTGCCTGATCGTCCCGGCCGTCATGCAGCTGCTCGGCCGCCGCGCCTGGTGGCTGCCCGGCCCCCTGGCCAGGCGCCTGCCGAGAGTGGCCCTGGAGCACCCGTGACCAGGCCCCGGCTCAGCCCACCCGGGAGCGGAGCAGGCAGAACTCGTTGCCCTCCGGGTCCTGCAGGACGACCCAGCTCTCCTCCCCCGTCTGCCCGACGTCGGCCGGCCGCGCCCCGAGGGCCAGCAGCCGCTCCAGCTCCGCGTCCTGGTCCCGGTCGGTGGCGTTGACGTCGAAATGGAGCCGCATCTTGCCGGGCGTCGGGTGTTCGCTGCGGCTGAGAATGAGCGTCGGCTGGAGCCCGCCGAACCCTTCCGCGGGCCCGATCTCGATGTCCTCCCCGTCTCGGTCGAGTTCCACGAACCCGAGCACCTCGCACCAGAAAGGCGCGAGCTTCTCCGGGTCCCGGCAATCGATCACCAGTTCCGTGATCCGGCACGCCATCCGGCTCCTCCTCGCTGTTCGCGCCCACGGGCCCCGATGCCCCGGACGCGACCAACCTAGCGGCATGATCGCGCCGGGGCCGATTCCGGTCTCAAGCTGCTGAATCCGGCACTGGCCGTCGAGGGCGTCCACCCGCCCGAGTGGGTGCTGCACCGGGCCACGCCGCCGCCACCGGACCGGCGGCTGTGAGGCGCGGCCCGAGCCGGGGCGGGCACGGGCGGGCTACCCCCGCACCTCGTTGATGCGGATCATGTTGCCCGCGGGGTCGCGGACGGCGCAGTCGCGGACGCCGTAGGGCTGCTCGGCCGGCTCCTGGACGATCTCGACGTCGCCGGCCTGCAGCCGCTCGAAGGCGCCGTCGAGGTCCGGGGTCGCCAGGATGATCATGGCGTAGGTGCCCTTGGCCATCATCTCGGCGATCATGCGGCGCTCGTCGTCGGTGACGCCGGGGTCGGCGACCGGCGGGTGCAGCACGATGGACGTGCCGGGCTGCCCGGGCGGGCCGACGGTGATCCAGCGCATCTTGCCCTGCCCCACGTCGTTGCGCACCTCGAACCCGAGTTCGTCGCGGTAGAAGGCCAGGGAGGCGTCCGGGTCGTCGTGCGGCAGGAAGGTGGAGTGAATGG
Source organism: Actinomadura sp. (assembly GCF_044508335.1). NCBI lineage: Bacteria > Bacillati > Actinomycetota > Actinomycetes > Streptosporangiales > Thermomonosporaceae > Actinomadura > Actinomadura sp. The sequence goes on along the minus strand of NZ_JBIQHY010000047.1, from coordinate 3,220 downwards.
TGAAGTCCATGCCGGTCACGCTAGCCACGGCCCGCCGGCCGGCGCTTCTCGATTCCTGACCGGTCCGGTCACCTCTTCCCCACCACCCCCCCGGCCGGGTCAGGCGGGCGCGGGCGGCACAATTGCCGGTATGAAGATCGATCTCAGCGGGCGCACCGCTTTCGTCAGCGGCTCCACGCAGGGCATCGGCCGCGCGATCGCCGCGGGCCTGGCGCGGGCCGGCGCCACCACGGTGATCAACGGCCGGTCCGGGACCGGCGTCGAGGAGGCGTTGCGGGCGCTCCGGAAGGAACTGCCGGACGCCCGCCTGCGGGGCGTCGCCGCGGACCTCGCCACCGCCGAGGGCGCGGAGGCGCTCGCGGCCGAGGTCCCGGACGTCGACATCCTGGTCAACAACCTCGGGATCTTCGGCCCGCGCCCGGTGCTGGAGATCGACGACGCCGAGTGGCGGCGGTACTTCGAGGTCAACGTCCTGTCCGGGGTGCGCCTCGCGCGGACCTACCTGCCCGGGATGATCGACCGGGGCTGGGGGCGGGTGCAGTTCATCGCCAGCGACTCGGCCGTGGTGATCCCGGAGGAGATGGTGCACTACGGCGTGTCGAAGACCGCGCTGCTGGCCGTCTCCCGCGGCTACGCCAAGGCCGCCGCCGGTACGGGCGTCACGGTCAACACGGTCATGGCGGGCCCGACCCACACCGGCGGCGTCGAGGACTTCGTGGCCGACCTCGTCGGCGGCGACCTCCCCTGGGACGAGGCGCAGCGCCGCTTCATGGCCGAGCACCGGCCCAACTCCCTCCTCCAGCGGCTCATCGAACCGGAGGAGATCGCGAACATGGTCGTCTACCTCAGCTCCGACCACGCGTCCGCGACGACCGGCGGCGCCCTGCGAGTGGACGGCGGCTACGTGGACGCGATCCTGCCCTGACGCCCGCCGCGGTCGCGGCGCCCGGGTCTCCGGGCGCCGCCAGGGTCCTAGACGCGGCGGAGCACGGCCACGACGATGCCGAGGACGACCGCGCGGTCGCCGTCGATGACGTCGTAGGCCGGGTTGCGGGGTTCGAGGAGGACGTGGCCGCCGCGGCGGCGGAACACCTTGACGGTGGCCTCGCCGTCGATCATCGCGGCGACGATCTGGCCGGAGTGCGCCTCGGGCTGCCGCCGGACCACCACGAGGTCGCCGTCGCAGATCGCGGCCTCGATCATCGAGTCGCCGCGGACGCGCAGGGCGAAGACGGTGCCGCGCCCGGTCAGCCCGGCGGGCAGCGACAGCACGTCGTCGACGTGCTCTTCGGCGGAGATGGGAGCGCCCGCGGCGATGTCGCCGACGACGGGCACGGCGACCGAGTCGCCGGCGCCCGCCGCTCCGGGGCGCTCGCGGAGGAACGCCCGCACGTCGATCGGCCGGGCCGTCGAGGCGCCGCGCCGCAGGAACCCCTTCTCCTCCAGGCCGGCCAGGTGCCTGGACACCGACGACGGGGACCGCAGGCCGACGGCGTCGCCGATCTGCCGGGCGCTCGGCGCGTACCCGTACTTGACCGCCCAGTCCCGGATGGCGGCCAGGATCTGCTGCTGGCGCGGAGGCAGAAGCGAGGGGTCCAGGCCCTCGAACCCGTCGAGATCGTAGTCAGCGGTCACCCGCAAGAGCATAGGGCCCGCCTGCGCGATCACGGCCTTGACGGGGCAGGCCGTTCGCATGCGCCTTCGCTTCGTGGAGAGCAGCCACTGGATGGCTGCTAGCACGTCCACCAGGACTTTCAACCTGATGGTTGACAGTGCGGGGACGGCTGCCTACGCTGGTTTCAACCAACAAGTTGAAAGTGAGGCGGAGGGTGACCACGGACGCGCTGTCCCGGGTGTTCGCCGCCCTCGCGGATCCGACCCGGCGCGACATGGTCGCGCGGCTCGCCGAGGGCGACGCGACGGTGAGCCGGCTGGCCGAGCCGTACGAGATGTCGCTGCAGGCCGTCTACAAGCACCTGCGGGTGCTGGAGGACGCCGGGCTCGTCAGCCGGCCGCCGGGGCCGCAGCCGCGGGCGGTGCGCCTGGAGGCGGAGGCGCTGGACCTGATGGACGCCTGGATCGAGCGCCACCGGCGCCGCGTCGAGGAGCGCTATCGCCGCCTCGACGCCCTCCTGGCGAGGATGGAAGGAGAAGAGGATGAGCAAGAACCCCGAGACGAGGATCGAAGCCGACCCGGACGTGCCGGTCATCCGGATGACGCGTGAGTTCGCGGCGAAGCCCGAGCAGCTGCTCCGCGCGCACACCGACCCGGACCTGTTCGCCCAGTGGGTGGGGCCCGACGGCATGACCACCCGCATCGAGCACTGGGACGCGCGGACCGGCGGCAGCTGGCGGTACGTGGCGTCGCGCGACGGCGAGGAGTACGCGTTCTACGGCTGCTTCCACGAGGTGCGGCCCGACCGCATCGTGCAGACGTTCACGTTCGAGGGCGAGCCAGACTCGGTCGCGCTGGAGACGCTGTGGTTCGAGGACCTCGGCGACGGCCGTACGCGGCTGCGGACGCAGTCGCTGGTCGACAGCTTCCAGGGCCGCGACGCGTGGTTGCGCAGCGGCATGGAGACCGGCGTGAACGAGGGGTACGCCAAGCTGGACGGGATGCTCGCCGATGGCGCTGTCTGACCGTCCCGCCGAGCGGCACCGGCAGGTCGCCGGGCGGTTCACCGACCGGGTCCGCGGCACCGCGTCCTGGGACGCGCCGTCCCCGGTCGACGGGTGGACCGCCCGCGACGTCGTGCGCCACCTGACCGACTGGTTCCCCGCCTTCCTGGCCTCGGGCGCCGGCGTCGACCTGCCCCGCGGGCCGTCGGTGGACGAGGACCCGGTCGCCGCATGGCAGGTCCACTGCGACGGCGTCCAGGCGGTGCTGGACGATCCGGAGACGCCGCGGCGGAAGCTCGCCAACCCGCACATCGGCTCCGTGCCGCTGGACGAGGCGATCGACCGGTTCTACACCGCCGACGTGTTCATGCACACCTGGGACCTGGCCAGGGCCACCGGCCAGGACGACCGGCTGGACCCCGGGTTCTGCGCGGAACTCCTCAGCGGCATGGAGCCGATCGAGGACGTCCTGCGCTCCTCCGGCCAGTACGGCCCGCGGGTCGAGGTGCCCGGCGACGCGGACGTCCAGACCAGGATGCTCGGCTTCATCGGCCGCGACCCCTTCTGGCGGCCGCGGTGAGGCCGGTCTGCCCCGTCTAGG
>NZ_JBIQHY010000046.1:0-45355 GCF_044508335.1 Actinomadura sp. | reverse complement strand
GGCGCTCGACGAGCTGAACGCGCTGCTCGCAGCTCGCCGGCGCACTCGTTCACTGGTCCTTGTGGAGTTCGCGTCGACCGACTATGCGCAGACCGTGAAGGCGTTGCCCGCGCTCCGTGAATTCGAGCTGCACGTCCTTTCCGTCACCGCGCCGCTGGAGATCGCGCGGCGCCGCAACCGGCTGCGCCCCCCGCTGTACCGGGTTCCGGACGCCTTCGTGACCGCCGCGGCCACGGCGTCCCCCGACTCCCTGCGCGGGCGCGTCGGGACGGACCGCTACGCGGCGATCGACAACCGTGCGCAGTGGGACCCCGGCGCTCTGGACGCGAGACTGCGGGCCGTCCTCGTCGGGTGGGGCCTCGGCCCCCCGGGGAAGCTCATGTGTAGGTGATGCGGCGCCGCGCGGCGAGGGCCGCCGCCGAGAAGCAGAACAGACCCGTGAACAGGCAGATCAACCAGACGGCGATGTCCCATACCCCCGCTCCGGGGATCTGGACCGGCTGGAACACCTTCAACTGGGATGGGACGCCGAGCGGCGCCAGGAACAACCGGACAGTCATGATCATGGTGCTGCGGGGTGAATCGTCCGGGTACCCGCCCATCGAACGCAGGACCAGCGAGCCCCCGGCGGCGGTGAGCAGCTGGGCGGCGAGCGGGGCGAACGCGCTCTGCCCGTAGCGGATCTGGCGCAGCAGTTCGAGGGCGGCACGGTCCACGGAGAGCAGCGGGAGGGCCCGGCGCCGGAAGTCCATCTCGGCCCGGCGCGCCACCATCTGGACGCGGCCGGGCGCTCCGGTGCGCTCCACGAGCGCGAGGACCGCGGCCCAGTACGCGGCCAGGTAGCGGTCGTCGTTCCGCTCCTTCATTGCCCGTGCGCGCTTGGCGCCGTCGCGGACGGAGCGTCCCGCCCAGAAGGAGATGTGCGCCGCCCTGCCGGCGACCGCGAGGGATCTCTGCGTCAGGCTGAAGGCGCTGATGTCGGAGAGTTCGGCACCCGTGCCGGCCTCGATGGCGGCGACCTCGAGCCCGGTGCGCGGATCGGCGAGGAGGCGGCAGGCGGCCTGCGCGCTCAGCGACCGGATCTCGCCGGTGGCCCCGGTCACCCGCGCGCCACCCGCCAGGACGAGCTTCAGCGCGCCAGAGAACTGCGGCGCCTGGATCGTGGCGTCGTCGACGGCGACCTCGCCGCTCCCGGTGAGCCGGGGGCTCACGACCACCGTGGCCGGCGCCGCCCGCCGCCCGTCCGGTGGCCCGGTGAACGCGAGCCGCGCGTTCGCGCCGACGTCGGCGCTGAACCCCTCTTCCACAGACCGCACGCTGAGGAGACAGTCCTCGCCGTCGCCGCAGGCCAACCTCAGTGCGGAGCCCTCCACCCGGTCGGCGCGCAGCTCGCCGGCCAGCCGCAGCGTCCCGCTCACGGCGGTCAGCTTCTCCACGTCCGCCAAAGCATGGACCGCGGCATCGCCGCGGATCCGCACCTCGTGGAGCCTCGTACTGGACGAGATCTGGCCGAGCACCGCGCTGCCGCCAGTGAGCTCCAGGACGCGCGGCCACCCTTGGAGACAGGCCCTGACGTTCACGAGGCTGAGCCGGAACAGCGGACCGCCGTCTCCCTCCGGCAGCAGGACGGTGATGGTCTCGGGTGTGCGGCCGGGCTCGGCGCGGAGCGTCAGGTCGAGCCGCCGGTCCGGAATCCGGAGCCGCTTGAGCGGGCCGACGAGAAGGACCTCGACCGGCGCGCCCTCGTCCGCGTCCGGATCGGCGATGACGTCGAGGGCCTCCCTTCCGTATCCGTAGGTCCGCAGTGTCGCCGGTCCGTTCAGCACGCGTGTGACCAGTGCCTGCCGCATGGTTCATCTTGTCCGCGGCGGGGTTCCCCCAACAAGGGCGGGCGGACGCGCCGGCCTAGCCGGAAGAGGCCAGGTTCCCGTCAGGACGGTTCGAGGCGGATGATCACGGACTTGGAGGTCGGGGTGTTGCTGACCGCGGCGGTGCTGTCGAGGGGGACCAGGACGTTGGTCTCCGGGAAGTAGGCCGCCGCGCAGCCGGGGGCGGTGGGGTAGGAGACGACGCGGAAGCCGGGGGCGCGGCGCTCGGTGCCGTCGGTCCACTCGGAGACGAGGTCCACCGTCGCGCCGTCGGCGATGCCGAGGCCGGCGAGGTCGGCCGGGTTGACGAAGACGACGCGGCGGCCCGCCTTGACGCCCCGGTAGCGGTCGTCGAGGCCGTAGATGGTGGTGTTGTACTGGTCGTGGCTGCGGACGGTCTGCAGCAGGAGGCGCCCCGGCGGGACGCGGAGGACCTCCAGCTCGTTCACCGTCAGGTTGGCCTTGCCGGTGGCGGTGGGGAACCTGCGCTCGTCGCGGGGGGCGTGGGGGAGGGTGAAGCCGCCCGGCTCGCGGATGCGGGCGTTGTAGCCGGCGAAGCCGGGGACGACGCGGGAGACGTGGTCGCGGATCACGTCGTAGTCGCGCTCCATCGCGTCCCAGTCGATGCCCGTGGCGGGGAGCGCGGCCTTCGCGAGGCGGCAGACGATCGAGACCTCGGAGAGCAGGTGCTCCGACGCGGGGGCGAGGCGGCCGCGGGAGGCGTGGACCATGCCCATCGAGTCCTCCACGGAGACGAACTGCGGGCCGGACTCCTGGTCGTCGCGCTCGGTGCGGCCCAGCGTCGGCAGGATCAGCGCCAGCTCGCCGGTGACCGCGTGGGAGCGGTTCAGCTTGGTGGAGACCTGCGCGGTCAGCCGGCAGTTCCGCAGGGCGGCCTCGGTCACGGCGGAGTCGGGGGTGGCGCGGACGAAGTTGCCGCCCATGCCGAGGAACAGCCTGGCCCTGCCGTCCCGCATGGCGCGGATCGCGCCGACGGTGTCCAGGCCGTGCTCGCGCGGCGGGTCGAAGCCGAACTCGGCGGCCAGGGCGTCCAGGAACGCGGGCTTCGGCCGCTCCCAGATGCCCATCGTCCGGTCGCCCTGCACGTTGGAGTGGCCGCGCACCGGGCAGACGCCCGCGCCGGGGCGGCCGATGTTGCCGCGCAGCAGCAGGAAGTTGACGATCTCCCGGATCGTCGGCACCGAGTTGCGGTGCTGGGTGAGGCCCATCGCCCAGCAGACGATGATCCGCTTCGCGGTGAGGACGTCGCCGAGCGCGGCGGCGATCTCGCCGCGGGTCAGGCCGGTCGCCTCCAGGACGTCGCCCCAGTCGAGGGCGCGGACGTGCTTCTCGAACGCCTCGAAGCCGTGGGTGTGCGCGGCGAGGAACTCGCGGTCGACGGCGTCGGGCGCGTCCGATTCGAGCAGCATCCGGTTGAGGGCCTGGAACAGCGCCAGGTCGCCGTTCAGCCGGATCTGCAGGAACCGGTCGGCGAGCACCGTGCCCTGGCCGGTCACCCCGGACGGGCGCTGCGGGTTCTTGAACCGCATCAGCCCCGCCTCGGGCAGCGGGTTCACCGCGATGATCCGGGCGCCTTCCTTCTTCGCCCTCTCCAGCGCCGACAGCATCCGCGGGTGGTTCGTCCCGGGGTTCTGGCCGACGACGAAGATGAGGTCGGCCTTGTAGAGGTCGTCCAGCAGCACCGAGCCCTTGCCGACGCCGAGCGTCTCGCTGAGCGCGGACCCGGACGACTCGTGGCACATGTTGCTGCAGTCCGGCATGTTGTTCGTGCCGAACGCGCGCGCGAACAGCTGGTAGGCGAACGCCGCCTCGTTGCTCGTCCGGCCCGAGGTGTAGAAGACGGCCTCGTCGGGGGAGTCCAGCGCGTTCAGCTCCGACGCCAGCAGCCCGAACGCCTCGTCCCATCCGATCGGCTCGTAGCGGGCGGACCCGGCGCGCTTCACCATCGGCTCGGTGAGGCGCCCCTGCTGCCCGAGCCAGTGGTCGGACCGCTCGGCCAGCTCGGCGACGGTGTGCCGGGCGAAGAACTCGCGGGTGACGCGCCGCGTCGTCGCCTCCTCCGCGACGGCCTTCGCGCCGTTCTCGCAGAACTCGGCGACGTGCCGGTGGTCGCCCTCCGGCCACGCGCACCCCGGGCAGTCGAACCCCTGCTTCTGGTTGACGCGCAGCAGCGTGAGGGCCGTCCGCCGGACGCCCATCTGCTCGTACGAGCTGCGCAGCGCGGCGGTGACCCCGGGGACGCCCGCCGCCCACGTCTTCGGCTTGGTGACCTCGAGACCCGATTCGTCGTAATCTCCGGCGGGCGCCTTGCGGGCCATGGCATCCACTTCCTCGTGCTCGGGCGGTCGTCCCCCCACCACTCTCGCACGCCATCGGCGGTTTGACCCTTACCGATCCGCACGATGGAAACGTGCTTTCGCGCGGCGGCCCGGACGCTACTGGGGAGGGCCCTCCGCGAGGCGGAGGGTGGTGCTCATGCGGGCGCCCTGGCGGGTCGTCCATTCGATGCGGACGGTGTCGCCCGGGTGGCGGTAGTGCATCAGGGTCGTCAGCGCGGACGGCGAGTCGACCGCGTCGTCGCCGAAGGCCACGATGGCGGCGCCGGCCGGGATGCGGGCGGCCTCCGCGGGCGAGCCGGGGACGACCTCGGCGACGAGCGCTCCGGGGGAGCGGCCGTTGGAGCGGACCTTGACGCCGAGCATGGCGGTCGGCCCGATGTGCACGGTCGAGGACGCCTCACCGCGCTGGATCTGCCGGGCGATCTCCAGCGCCCGGTCGGACGGGATCGCGTAGCCGCGGTGGTTCTTCTTCTCCTGCGTCCCCTTCGCGGACGTTCCGGCGGACGCGGCGGTGTTGACGCCGATGACCTTCCCGGCGGTGTCGAGGAGCGGGCCGCCGGAGTCGCCCGGCTTGATCGGCGCGTTCGTCTCGATCAGCCCGGTGAGCCGCTCGGACGTGCCGCTGCTGTCGTCGCGGGCCGTCACGGCCTGGTCCAGCGCGGTGACCCTGCCGGTGACGACGGTGGGCGCGCCGCCCTTGCCGCCCGCGTTGCCGACCGCGGTCACCACGTCGCCGACGTTCACCCCGGACGCGGAGGCGAACGCGGCGGTCTTGAGCCGGGCCGCGCCGGTCAGCCGGACCACCGCGATGTCGCCCGCCCGGTCGTAGCCGACGACCTCGGCGGGGTAGGTGCGGCGGTTGTCGGTGTCCGTCCCGGTGATCGCGGTGGCGCCCTTGATCACGTGGTTGTTGGTCAGCACCAGCCCGTTCGGGGTCAGCACGATGCCCGTCCCGGCGGCGCGGGTGCCGTTCAGCTCCTGCTCGGTCTCGATGTTGACGACGCCGGGCTTGCGGCCGCTGGGCTCGGCCTTCTCGGCCTCGGTGGTCCGGACCGGCGGCGGGACGTCCTCCGGCCCGCCGCTCTCCATCACCCGGCAGCCCGGGACGAGGAGGGCCAGCAGCGCGGCGAGCAGCATCGGTATCGCGGCCCGGACGCCGCGGCGCACGCGGTGGTCGCTCACCTCGCTGCCTCCTCCCGCAGGTTCCTCCAATGATTCCCGATTCCAGTGGATTAGTCCGAGATGTGGAGGAGGCGGGGAGATCGAGCAGTTCAGCGGGTGAAGTACCGCCGGGGGTTGTCGACCAGCATCTGGTCGAGCTGGGCGTCGGTGACGCCGGCCTCGCGCAGGGCGGGCAGGACGTCGTCGGTGATGTGGCGGAAGTTCCAGTTCGGCTGCATCGCCGGGACGGTCGCCGGGTCGGGGCCGAACCAGTCGATGAAGCAGCTCGCGTCGTGGCTGAGGACGATCCGGTCGGCGTATCCGCGCTCGCACAGCGACGCGATCGTCGCCACCCGGTTCTCCGTCGGGTTGATGATGTCGAGTCCGAACCGGTCCATGCCGAGGATCGCGCCGGTGTCGGCCAGCTCCATGAGGTAGTCGAGGTCGTTGCTGTCGCCCGCGTGCCCGATGACGACCTTGGCGAGGTCGACGCCCTCCTTGCCGAGGATGTCCACGACCGCGCGTCCCGCGTGGATCGAGCTCTCGGTGTGGACGGTGACCGGGGCGCCGGTCTCGCGGTGCGCCCCGGCGACGGCCCGCAGGACCCGCTCGACGCCGGGGGTGAGGCCGGGCGCGTCCACGGCGCACTTGAGGAACGCCGCCTTGACGCCGGTCCCGGCGATGCCCTCGGTCAGGTCGCGGGTGAAGAGCGCGATCATCGGGTCGGGGCCCTCGTCCAGCAGCGTGCCGGGGCCGCGGTAGTGGAACTGGAACGGGACGTCGTTGTAGGTGTAGATGCCCGTCGCGACGATGATGTTGAGTTCGGGGACCTGCCCGGCGATCCGCTGGATGCGCGGGATGTAGCGGCCGAGCCCCCACACGGTCGGGTCGGCGATCGTGGTGACGCCGCGGTCCACCAGCTCGCGCAGCTTGGCGACGGCGTCGGCGACCTTCTCCTCCTCGTCCCACCAGTCGCCGAGCCCGTAGTTCTCGACGTTCTCGGTGCTGAGGACGAAGACGTGCTCGTGCATGAACGTGCGCCCCAGGCCGGTGACGTCGACGGGGCCGCGGACGGTCTCTACTGCGGGCATCGGCTCTCCTCGGGAAATCGCGACCGCCGGATGCATACCGACCAGTCGGTTTCTGGCAAGCTAAGACGAGGGACGCACCCCCGTCAATGCCCGCTCCCCAAGGAGGTGCCCAGGTGACGGACACGGTACCGGTGCCGGAGTCGACGGCCCCCGTACGGCAGAGCGCGGTCGAGCGGCGGATCCTGGACGCGGCGCTCCGCTTGTTCGCCGAGCGCGGCTTCGACGGCACGTCCGTGCAGGGCATCGTCGAGGCGGCCGAGGTCACCAAAGGCGCGCTCTACCACTACTTCGACTCCAAGGACGACCTCCTCTACGAGATCTACCACTCGCTGATCGCCCGCCAGCTCGCCGACCTCGGCGCCGTGCTGGCCCGCGGGCTGCCGCCGCGCGAGGCCGTCCACGCGGTGCTGACCGGGCTCATCCGCAGCACGGCCGAGCACATCGACGAGGCGAAGGTGTTCTCCCGCGAGAAGGACCGGCTGGACGACGCCCGGATGCGCTCGGTCCGCGCCGACCGCCGCCGCTACCACGTGATCTTCCGCGGCCTCGTCGAGCAGGGCCAGCGGGACGGCGTGTTCAGCACCGCCACCCCCGCCGAGACCGTGACGATCGTCGCGCTCGGCATGGTGAACCAGATGCCGTCCTGGTACCGCCCGGACGGCCCGAAGAGCGCCGACCGGCTGGCGGACGAGGTGGCCGGTTTCATCCTCGCCGCCCTGGACCGGTGAACCGCCCTGGCCCGGTGAAGCGGACGGACGCGCTCAGCGCCTGGTCTGGAGGTGGAGGACGGCGTCGCGGACGTCGGCGAGCTCGGCGGCCCAGTCGTCCGGCGGCGCCATCGGCGCCAGGACGAACTTCGACAGCCCCGCCTCGACGAGCCGCTTGAGGTGCGCCTCCAGGCCGCCGAGATCGGGGACGACGTCGTCCTGCGGCGCCGGCCCGCTCACCCGGCGCACCCGCGCGAACCGGGCCTCCGCCTCCGGCGGGAGCGGCCCGCGCCGGTAGGGCACGACCGCGCCGAAGTGCTCCTCCTCGATCTCGCGCCCGGCCGCGGCCGCCGCCTCCTGGACGATCGCGCGGCCGCGCTCGCCCTCGGCGGGCGTGGGGAACGCGGCGAGCCAGCCGTCCGACAGGCGCCCGGCGCGGCGCAGCTCCGGCTCGGCCGTCCCGCCCATCCACACGTCGAACCCGCGCGCGGCCGGCTTCGGCAGGACGCGCAGGGCCTCGTAGCGGAACCGCGGCCCGTCGTGGGTGACCTCGTCCTCGGCCCAGAACCGGCGCAGCAGCGGCAGCGCCTCCTCGAAGACCGCCGCCCGCTCCTCGCGCCGCACCCCGAACGCCTGCTGCTCCCCCGCGTGCCGCTGCCCGAGCCCGAACGCGGGCAGCAGCCGCCCGCCGGACAGGACGTCCAGCGAGGCCAGCTCCTTGGCGAGCACGGCGGGGGCGCGCCCCGGCAGGGTCATCACGGCCATCCCGAACTTGATCCTGGAGGTGAGCGCCGCCGCGTACGTGAGCGCCACGACCGGGTCGAGGGCCGGGCCGGTGACCCGCTCCGACACCCACAGCGAGTCGAACCCCTCGCGTTCGAGGCCGAGCGAGAGCGCGGTCAGCGGCTCGGGGCCGAGGGCGGACGCCGCCGGGGCCATGCCGATGCGAATGATCACTTCTCGACCGTACGCCGAGTCAGTTCTGTGACGCAACCTTCGCGGGCGGGCGGCGGAGAGGACGTGCGTCGCGGCGGGCTCAGAACGGGAACCGCTCGGCCGCGGCGAGGACGGCCCCGGTCACGGTGGCGATGGTCAGGGCGGACACCCCGGACAGCACCGCCCAGCGCCCCACCTGGTACCCGGCCGGGACGCGGGCGGCGCCGCGCCCCCGCACCGGCCAGGGGGCGCGCAGCGGGGCCGTCCCGGGCGGTTCCTGCGGCGCGTCGGTGAGGGGCGCGTCGCCGTTGGACGCCGCGGCGGGGCCGAGCCCGGTCACCCAGCCGAGCAGGTCCGCGACGTCCGCCGGCTCGGTGGTCAGGCCGGACGCGAAGTACCGCACCTGCGCGGCGACCTGGTCGAGGGTGCGGACGGTGTTGCCGAGGCCGACCCGCCCGAGCCATTCGCGCAGGTCGGTGTCCTCGTCCAGGCAGCGGCCGATCTCGGTGCGGACCAGCAGGTCGGTCTTGGTGACGACGACGGCGACCCGCTTCTGCCGGCCCTGGTCGGGCCGCGACCGCAGGTCGTTCAGCACCCGCTGCAGCGTGTCGGCCGGGTCCTCCTCCGACGACACGGCGGCGTGGTCGATGAACTCGCGCTCGTCCCCGGTGAGGGCGCGGCGCAGGTGGGGGAGGGCGAACGGGTCGACGACGAACAGCAGCGCCTCGCTGTGGTCGAGGTAGCGCAGCGACTCGACCTCCGTCGCGCCCGTGTAGTGCTCGCCCGCCGGGTCGAACAGGTACAGGATGCGGCGGGCGCGCCCCGGCAGCTCGACGTCCACCATGGTGGCCAGGGGCAGTTCGGGGCCGGTCTTGGCGAGGCGCCCGCCGCGCTGGAACTCGCGGATCGCGCCCGCGTACGCCTGCGCGTGCCGCTGCTCCACGAACGCGAGCCGCCCGTGGACGGCGCGGGCGCGGGCGTGCAGCGCCCGGATGCCGAGGACCATGAACGTCGTCTTGCCGGCGGCGGGGCCGCCGACGAACGGCAGCGGCTCCACGCGGACGCGCCCGATCCGCTCCGGCAGCCGCCCGCCGCAGTGCGGGCAGTACGCGGCGAGCCGGAACCGCCCGAGCGGGACGGTCGTGGGCAGCCGCGCCCCGCAGCGGCACACGTTCCGGAACGCGCCGCGCGCGCCCGGGGTGAGGCGCCGGTGCCGCGCCCCGCATCCCGGGCACTCGTACTCCGGCAGGCCGATCCGCTCGTAGCAGAACGGGTGCGGGCAGGTCTGCAGGATCCGCCCGTACATCATGAAGCCGCGCTCCACCGCCGCGAGGACGAGCACGCACACCAGCCACGCCGCGAGCCCGACCGCCGCGACCACCCCGTACAGGGCGGTCAGCGCCAGCACGAACACCGACGCGGGGACGGCGGCGGCGACGATGCCCGCGCACAGCGCCAGCCAGACCGGGAGGACGAAGAACCCCCACGGCCCGCCGAGCAGCGTCCGCGTCAGCCGCACGACGATGGTCCGGGCCGTCCGGTACACCTGCGGGACGACCGTGCGGCTGATCGTCCACCAGTCGCGCCACACCTGGCCGAGCAGGTAGTGCCGGTACGCGACGTCGGGGGCGGCGACCGGCGACGGGCCCTCCAGGCTGGACGGCGCGAGCGTCCGGCACGCGTGCAGGTAGTACACCCCGAGCGCGGCCGCCCCGGCGACGACGAGCGTCGCGGCGAACAGCACCGGGAACACGTACATGAAGCCGAGCCACATGGCGCCCAGCCACACCGCGATCAGCAGCAGCACGATGATCGGATGCACGCGCTCACCCCCCGCCCTCGGCGAGGAGGTCGCGGAGCGCGGCGCGCAGCTCGGGGCTGCGCGCCAGGTGCGCGTCGAGCTGCTTGCCGGCCAGCCACCGCCCGGCCGCGGCCCGCGCCCACGCCTCCAGCGACGGCTCGGCGACGCCGCGCCTGCGCAGCCGCAGCACCACCTCGACCAGGTCGTTGCGCTGCTCGATCTCGCGGCCGAGCAGCGGGCCGCGGCCGCCGCGGGCGCGCCCGGTCAGCTCGGCGGTCCACCGCTCCGCGAGCCGGGCGCGGACCGGCGCCGGCACGGCCGCCAGCAGCTCCGCGCGGAACCGCGGCGGCCGCCCGGCCAGCCGCCGCGCCGCGCCGATGAACGCCTCGTCGGCGAGCTGCCGGGTCGCGCCGCCCGCGTCCGCGATCTCCGCCAGGGCGCGCGCCGCCCGCTCCGGCTTCGCGGTGATCGCCGTCCCGTACGCCTGGACGACGGCGGCGTCGCGCCCGGCGGGCCCGTCCGGCATGATCTCCCGGACCCGCTCGGCGAGCCGCAGCGTGCCGGTGTCGGCGAGGTGCTCGCCGCCGGGGAAGGCGAGCCGGGTGAACGTCCGGGACGGCAGCCCGGCCAGCGCGGGATGCGGCCCGTGCGCGTCCAGGAGGTCGGTGCACTCGCCCGCGGACGGCGGCGCCTCCCACACCTCCCGGAGCGCCGCGTCGAGGTCGGCGCCGTCCAGCCGCAGCAGCTCGCCCGTGACCGCGATGCGGCGGCCCGGATGCCTCCGGGCGACCGACGTCAGCACGGGCACCGCGACGCCGGGCACGGCCCGCAGCCGCTCGGCGTGCGGGTACAGCCGGTCGCAGGCGTCCGGCGTGAGCACGGCCGCCCGCCCCGCCGCGAGCCCGCCGATCAGCCCGTCGAGCACCGCGTCCCGCAACTCGGCGGGGGCCCGGCCGTGCACCGCGAGCGCCAGGTCGAGCCCCATGGACGGGACGCCCGGCACGAGGTCGCGCCACACCCATTCCGGGATGTCCGGCCCGTGCCGCGCCAGCAGGTCGGCCGCCGCGCGCTCCTCCGCCGCCGTGACGGTCGCGTCGCCCCGGCACAGCGCGAGCAGGGCGGCGGCGCCCTCCTGCGCGGGGTCGTTCAGCGGCGCCAGCTCGCCGAGGGCGTCCAGGCCGCCGAAGTCGGCGGCGCGCCAGCAGCCCGCGACGGTCCGCGCGAACCGGCTCGCCGGGCCCTCGGCGCCGCCCTTGTGCAGGTCGAACGCGGACGCGTGCGGCGCGTGGTGGCGCATCGCGGCCCAGATCGCGGGCGTGGTGCCGACGAGCCGCTGCGCGGCGCCGTCCGGGTCGGCGGTGTAGGTGACGAACGACAGCCGCGCCGCCGCCGCGACGGGCAGCGAGTACGACACGACCGCGATCCAGCGCGCGATCAGCTCGACGTCCTCGGCGACCAGCACGACGCGCCCGTGCCCGCGGCCGAGGACGCCGGCGACCGCGTCGACCAGCGCCGCCAGCAGCCCGTAGGGGTCGTCCGGGCCGGACACCGCGAGCCACGCGGCGAGCGCCTCGGGGGCGAGCGCGGCGCCCGGCGTCAGCTCCTCCAGCGGGTCGAGGACGGCGCCGGGCGCCGGCGACCGCGCCCAGTGCGCGGCGTGCCACAGCTCGGCGGGCCGCAGCCCCTCCAGCTCGTCGGGCTCCGCCACCACCGCGTGCGCGAAGAAGTTGCCGTAGCGCCCCGAGTAGTCGCGGCCGAGGTAGCGGCAGCGCAGCAGCAGCGGGCGCCCGTCCACCACGTCGTACAGCAGCGACACCGGGAACCGGCCGAGCTCGGCGTCGTCGGGGGCGGGCGGCGCGTCCGGCGGCGGCCGGTACGACAGGTACGGCGTCACGCCCGCGCGGACCCCGTCCGGCAGGCCGGGCGTCTCCGCGACGAACTGGAACCCGGCCCGGCCGGTCGGCCCGCGCCGCGCGGAGGTGTAGTGCAGCTGCCAGGCCATCAGCCGCCCCCGGGGCGGACGCCGTCGAGCATCCCGAACCGGTACAGCAGCCACAGCAGCGGATCCTCGGCCCGGTACGGCCGGACGCCGCCCGCGCCGACGCGTCCCCGCTCGGGGGCGCCGCCGAGCGCGGACAGCCCGAACAGCGCGTGGTCGGCGTACTGCTGCCCGAGGTAGGTGTCGAGCTGCCCGGCCTGCCAGTCGTGCAGCAGCGCCCGGACCTGCTCGTTCACCGCGTCCCTGTCGTCCAGGTCGAGGACGCCCTGCCCGGACCGCGACCGGTGCAGCGCCGACTGCTCCAGCAGCCCCGGCCGGAGCACGTCGATCTTGGTGAGCGCGACCGCGACCGGCACGGGCAGCGGCTCGCCCGGGCGGGTGCCGTGCCGCTGCCGCAGCGCCTCGGTCACCCGGGCGATGATGTTCAGCGGCTCGCTGTCCGGGTCCTCGCCCGCCGCGCGCGGCGGCGGCACCGCGTCCCGCACGCCCGCCCGCGCGCCGGGCAGCTCCAGCGGATCGACCAGGAAGATGATCGCGTCGGCGGCCTCCAGGTACCGCAGGTGCAGGTCGGTGACCTCCCGGCTGCGCAGGTCCTCGCCCGCCGTGTCGAACAGCACCAGCGCCAGCGACTCGTTGCGCGGCCGCGAGAAGCGCCCCCGCCGCGTCCGCGTCAGCAGGTACACCAGCGGCTCGCGCGGGCCGGTGGCGGCGCTGGCCGTCGTCGGCAGCAGCCGCCGCTCCTCCAGCAGGGGCCGCGCGAAGTCGCGCTTGTACCGCTCGATCGTCCGGTCGTCGCACGCGACGAGCGAGGCGTCCAGCTCCGTCCCGACCCGGTTCATCAGCTCGTGCAGCAGCACCGCGATGTAGGTGCTCTTCCCGGCGTTCTTCGCCCCGACCAGCGCGACGATGCGGCCCGGGGAGTCGCAGTACGCCGACGGCAGCGGGTTGTGGCACTCCGGGCAGGCGCGGTTCCCGGTCGGCAGCCCGCACTCGGGGCAGTCCGCCCGCCCCTTCCGCCCGGACGCGGCGAACACCGGCGGCAGCGACGCGCCCGCCGTCGACCCGGTGTACTCCGCCAGCTCCTTGTCGAGCACCGGCGCGCAGCCCTGCCGCCGCCCCACCTGGCCGCGGCACCGGAACAGCACCCGCTGCGGCGCCACGGACGCGAAGCAGTAGGGGCAGGTGATGCCCTGCCGGGACGGCATCCCGGGGATCCCCACCCGGGCCAGCGGGCGCGCCATCACGTGACCTGCAGCCGGCGGACGGGAGGGTCGCTCAGCTCGACGCCGTCGTCGTCGGCGAAGCAGCGCAGCCAGTACGGCCCGGACGCGTCCGGCGCCGCCAGGGACAGCTCGCCCGGCACCGGCACCTGCTCCCAGGCGCCCAGCGTGTCGCCGTCGCCGGGGCGGTGCGGCATGACCCGGCCGGCGCGCAGCACCAGCGACAGCCGCGCCACCCGCAGCGGGCGGGCCGAGGTGAGCCGGATCGTCAGGGAGCGCCGCCACGGCGGCCCGGACCGCAGCACGTCGTAGCGGACGATGGTGCGCGCCGCGACCACCTCGGTCACCGCCGGCCCGGTGACCCGCGCGCCGCCCACGGTCCCCGCCGCCGCGGCCGACACCTCCACGGCCGCGTCCTCGGGCACGGGCAGCCGCACCCCGCCCTGCGTGGCGTAGGAGGCCCGCGTGACCACCTCGGTCCGCGACTCGCCGCCGACCCGGTACCGGAGGTCGACCTCGGCGACGTCCGCCGGCCAGTCGAACCCGACGTGGACGTGCCCGCCGCGCCGCTCGACGACCAGCCGGCGCGGCGGCGGCAGGTTCACGTGCCGGTGGTAGGCGCCGATCGCGGCGGCGCCCTCCGCGACCGTCACCGCGAGCAGCCACCCGCCGGCCCCCGGCCGCGTCTCCAGCCCGCCCGGCAGCGGGGTGCACGCCATCCGCCGCGTCTCCCGCCGCACCTCCTCCAGCGGGACGATCGCGCTGCGCGGCCACGGCGGCGGCCCGTCCGACAGCACCAGCTCCACGGCCCCGTGCCGGGGCGGGTCGAACCGCACCCGCACCAGCCCCGGATCGGCGGGGTCGGTCTCCGCGCGCATCTCGTACACGGGCTCGGGCGGCGCGCTGGGCGTGGCCGACGCCCGCACCCCGTCGGTCACGATCTCGCGGCCGGACGCGTCGAGGTAGACGGCGCAGACCAGGTAGTGGTGGGTGCGCCCGTTCGGCACCCGCTCGCGGAACCCGTCCCGCCCCGCCGGCACGGACTTGCCGTCCCGCACGACGACGACCCGCGCCGCCTCCGCCGGGCACCGCCACCGCCCGGTCACCTGCCCGTCACCGGCGATCAGCTCGACGTCCGACGGCTCGGGCCGCACCACGACCGGCCCGGTCACCGCCGGCGCGGCGACGCCTTCGCCCCGGACCGCGAACACGGCGTAGTACACGGGAGCGTTCACCGGCGGCCGCTCGTCCACCACGCCCGCGATCGGCTCCCCGTCCCGCACGTCCCGGGGCGCGCGCCCGGCGCGCCGCACCGCGTGGTACCCGATCTCGCCCGCGGTGGAGGGCGACGCCTCCCACGACAGCCGCACCGTGCCGCCGTCGACGTCGGCGCGCAGGGACGGGACGGGGCGGGGCGGGAGCCGGCGCTGGTGGTGGGCGGCGCCGGGCAGGTCGCGGACGAGGCGGAGGGCGTCGGCGAGGAGGCGGAAGGCGCGGTCCGGGTCGGGTTCGGCGGCCGCCGTCTCGCGGAGGCGCAGCGCGGTGTCGAGGCGGTGCCGGGCCTCGGCGGCGAGGACCTCCTCCTCGGGCGGTTCCCCGTGCTGGGAGGAGCCGTGCTGGGGGCCGGGGGAGGGGTGCGGGATTTTCGCGGCGTCGGCGAGCTCGGCGGCGGCGTACACGTCGCCCGCGTCGAGGAGGGCGCGCAGGCGCCCCGCGAGGCCGCCGCCCGGCCCCGACTCGCGCAGGAGCGCGAAGACCAGGCGGCGGGCGTCGCCCTGCTCGATGCCGAGGTCCTCGATCGCGTACCGCAGGAGGGCGCGCTCCGACGCGCGCTGCCGCAGCCGCTCGCGGAGGCGGTCGACCACGTCGAACAGCAGCAGGGCGTGCGGGTCGTCGGCCGAGCGCAGCGCGGCGAGGACCGTGTCGGCGTGGGTGGTGCTGGTGTCGCGGCTGCGCCGCGCCCATTCGGCGCCGGCGGCGGCCACGGCGGCGCCGTCGAGGCGCAGGTCGCCGCCGGGCGCGGCGAAGCCGCCGAGGACGCGGATCGGGCCGGCCAGCCGCGGCCCGAACAGGAAGTCGGCGAGGTGCCGCTTGCCGAGGACGTCCAGCGACTCGCGCACCTTCCGGTACGCGGGGTAGGGCGCGGCGGCCGGCAGCGGGTCGGGTTCGCGGATCTCGATGCCGTCGGCGGCGGCCAGCGCCGCCAGCTCGGCGCGGGTCACCCCGCCGGTGCGGGCGATCGCCTCGACCTCGGCGGGCGCCGCCGTGCGCAGCGCCCCGGCGGCGTCGGCGAGCCGCGCGCGGGCCTCGCCGCGGCGCCGCTCGGTGCGCTCCGCGCCGCCGCGCAGCCGCGCCTGCAGCGGGCGCAGGTCGCCGCGCTCGGCGGCGGCGAACAGCGGGGCCAGCTCGCGGTGCTCGGCCTCCAGCCGGTCGATCAGCTTGCGGTACTTCAGCTGCCCGCGGGCCCGCCGCCAGCACTGCCGGACCTGCTTCACCCGCGCCGCGACCGCCGCCGCGCCCAGGGAAGCGTCCAGCGCGTAGCGGACGCGCAGGTCCTCGGGGGGCTGGTCGCCGGCGGCCCGCGCGGGCTCCAGCACCTCCCGCCGGTAGTCGTCGTCGAACGCCACGGGCGCCTCCAGGGATCGGGCGGGCGCTAGCTGACCTGGACCCGCGAGAGGGCCTTCCGGGAGCGCTCGACCTCCTCCTCGGACATGCCGCCGACGTCCACCTTCAGCTCCAGCTTCTCGCCGGTCTCCTTCTCCACCGCGGTGACGTTCAGCAGCCCGGACGAGTCGAGCGCGAACGTGACGCCGATGGGCCAGCCCGCCTTCTTGCCCGGCGGGACGCGGATCTCCCCGGTGGCGATCTCGGTGTTGTCGATCAGGTCGGCGGACTCCACGACCCCGGCCTGCTCCATGACCCGGATGTCGGCGGACGTCTGGTCGTCGTAGACGGTGAAGAAGTCCTCGGTCTTGGCGGCGGGCAGCTCGTCGTTGGCGTGCACGAGGTGCGCGACGTGCTCGGCGCCGGTCTCCCGGTCGACCACGACGATCCCGAAGGCGTGCGAGGCGACCGTCTTGATCTGCCGCCCGGCGATCTGCTTCTGCTGCTCGGCGGACAGGCCGGCGCGCGCCGCCATCTCCTCCGCGCGCTCGGCGGCGCCCTCCCGGACGAGCCGCCGGTAGGTCTCCTCGAACGCGTACAGCGCGGCGCCCTTCGCGACCGCGAGGTCGGGGTCCTGGAGGCGGGGCGTGAGGCCCAGCTCGGTCTCCAGCCGCGCCGCGACCACCGGCATCTTCGTGGACCCGCCGACGAGGACGAGGTCGTCGTAGTCGTGCACGCCCTTCTCGGCGGCGGTCGCCAGCGTCCGGCCGGTGATCTCCACGGTGCGGTCGAGGAGGTCCTTGGTCAGCTCCTCCAGCTTCTCCCGCGTCACCTCGACCGCCGCGACCCGCCCGCCGTGCATCACCCGGACGGTGTGGGACGTGCGGGTGGTGAGGGCCTTCTTCGCGTCCTCGGCGTCGCGGCGGAGCTGCTGCTCGGTCTGCTTGTCGTCGAGCGGGTCGCCCGCGCCGGGGTGCTCCTCCCGGAACCGCTCGGCGAGGTGCTCGACGAGCCGCGCGTCCCAGTCGGCGCCGCCCAGCTCGTGGTCGCCGTCGGTGCACACGACCTCGATGTGCCCGTCGCGCAGCGCGATCACGGTGGTGTCGAACGTCCCGCCGCCCAGGTCGTACACCAGGATCGTGCGGTCGGTCTCCGGGTTGAGGACGCCGTAGGTGATCGCGGCGGCGATCGGCTCGGACACGATGTCGATGACGTTCAGCCCGGCGATCCGCCCCGCCTTGCGGGTCGCGTCGCGCTCGGCCGCGCCGAAGTACGCCGGGACGGTGATGACGACGTCGCGGGCGTCCTCGCCGGTGGTGGTGCGCGCGTCCGTCGCCAGCTTCAGCAGGATGAACGCCGACACCTCCTCCGGCGTGAAGTCGATCCCGTGGATCGGCCGCGTCACGTCCCGGCCCATGTCGCGCTTGATCAGGCTGACGACGTTGTCGGGCTCCAGCACCGCGGTGTCCTTCGCGGTGGCGCCGACGACGACGTTCTCGCCGCTCTCGAAGAAGACGACGGACGGCGTGGTGTCGGTGCCCTCCAGGTTCCGCAGGACCGCGGGCCGCCCTACATCGTCGATGGAGGCAATGCAGGAGTACGTGGTTCCGAGGTCGATCCCGTAGACAGCCATGTCCCTCTCACCTGTCGGTCCCGAGTCCTGAGTTGTGTGCGCGTCCGGTTCCAAGAGTCGCGCCGCGTTCCGCCCCCTCGCGGTGACTTGGGACGGTTTTGACCGCGGACCCCGATCCGTTCGCGCTCGCGTCCGCGCCCCTGTCCGCGTCCGCGTCGGCGTCCGCGTCCCCGTCGGCGTCCGCGTCCCCGTCCGCATCCGCGGCGAGCTTGCCGACGCTGACCGCCGCCTTGCGCAGCACCTTCCCGCCCTGCTCGAACCCGTCGGACTGGACGGCGGTGACGGTGCCGTCCGCGAGCGGGTCGGCGACCGGGGTGACGGCGACGGGGCGGTGCCGGGCGGCGTCGTAGGGCGCGCCGGGCTCGACCGTGAAGCGCTCGACGCCGAGCCGCGCCAGCGCGTCCGCGACGTCGTCGGCGAGCGCCGCCAGCAGCTGCGCGGTCCGCCGCGGGTCGGGCGGTTCGGCGAGGTCGGGCGAGGCGAGCCGGTCGGACTCGCGGCGCGCCTGGTCGTGCAGCCGGTACAGCGCGGTGCGGACGGGCTCCAGCATCCCCTGCAGCTCGCCGCGGCGCAGCCGCTGGTTCTCCTCGTGCAGCCGGTCGATGACGGCCTCGCGGTGCGCCGCCCGCTCGTGCTCGCGGTCGAGCCGCGCCGCCAGCCCGGCGAGGGCGTCCCGGACGTCGGCGCGGAACGCCTCGTCGGCCTCGTCCCCCGCCGCGTCCCCCGCGATCGCCGGCGCCGCGCCCGCCGCCGCGCCGCCCGCCGCGCCCGCCGCCTCGTCCCCGGCGGTGGCCGCCTCCGGCCCGGCTCCCTGGTTGACTGAGCACTTTTCATCCGGCCGGTCGCAGGCGGCGTCACCTTGCGCGGGCGGCCGAGGATGAAAGGCGTTCACTGGGGGTTCCCCGTCCCTCGACACGTGGAGTTACCTTAATGCTGGACGGCATGCGTACGGCAGGGTCTGATGATGACCTTGTCTGGACTCTAGTTTGACCCGTACCCGTCATTCCAGCACCGACTTGCGGCTCCGTTTTCTCTGGATGACACCTACGGGTAACACCGGGGAAACGGGTGTCGCCGAAGCTGGGGGCCTCCCGGGGACGTCCCGGCGGGAGAATTGGAGGTGCCCGATGTTGCTGCGGATACGCGTCCGGCTGCCCGACCGCCCCGGCTCGCTGGGGCAGGTGGCCCGCACCCTTGGCGCGGCGGGCGCCGACGTGGTGCAGATGGCGGTGCTGGAGCGCGGCAGCGGCCGGGCGATGGACGACTTCACCGTGGCGTGGCCCGCCGGCATGGGCATCGAGCGGCTCATGGAGGGCCTTGGATCGGTCCACGGGGTGGACGTCGTCGGCATCTGGCCGACCCTGGAACCGCAGGGCGCGTTCCCCGACGCCGCCGTGATCGGGCAGGTCGGGGCCGTCCCGGAGCGCGGCATGGAGATCCTCGCCGACGCCGTCCCGGCCCTGCTGAGCGCCGACTGGGCGGGCCTCGCCGAGCCGGTGGCCGGGGGCGGCGCGGTCCTCGTGCACGCGAGCGCGGGCGGGGTGTCCGGCGCCGACCTGCCGGGCCTGGAGCCGCTGCGGCCGCGCGCGTTCACCGCGCCGGACGGCACCCAGTACGCGGTCTGCCCGCTCGCCATGGGCGCGGTCGCGCTGGTCGCCGCGCGGACGGGCGCGCCGCCGTTCCACCGCACGGAGGTGTTCCGCCTGGAGCAGCTGGCCGGCGCCGCCGACGCCGTCCTCTACGGCGCCCCGGTCGCGCGGACCGCCCGCTGAGCCGCTGACCTGGCCTTCCCGGCGAACCGGCTCTAGAGTCGCAGATCAGGACTCCGCCGCGTTCCCAGGAGGTGGCCGATGGCCGCACTGCTCCGCCCGTACGCAGACGCCAGGCCGGAGGAACCCGCCATCACCGACGAACGCGGCACGACGTCGTGGCGGGAGCTGGACGCCAGAACCGGCCGGCTGGCGGACGCGCTGCGCGGGCTGGGCCTCGCCACCGGCGACGCGATCGCGGTCCACTCCGGCAACCGGCGCGAGTACTTCGAGCTGATGTGCGCCGCCGGCCACATCGGCGTCCGGTACGTGATGGTCAACTGGCACTGGACGGCCGACGAGCTGCGCTACGTCCTGGCGGACTCGGGCGCGCGGGCGCTGTTCTCCGAGGACGCGTTCGGCGACGTGGCGCGGGAGGCGTCCGAGGGGCTCGGCCTCGCCGCCCGCGTCGCGTTCGGCGGCCCGGTCGAGGGCTTCACCCCGTACGAGGAGTTCCTCGCGGCGGGCGCGGAGGGGGACATCGCCGACCCGGTGATGGGCTTCCCGATGTTCTACACGTCGGGCACCACCGGGCGCCCGAAGGGCGTCAGCCGCAAGCAGCTGGGCGCCGGCGCGCCGATCGAGACGGCGAGCCTCGTCGGCGACGTGTTCGCCGAGCTGCTCCGGATCCCGGAGGGCGGCCGCTCGCTGCTCGTCGGGCCCGTCTACCACTCGGCGCAGTGGCTCTGGTCGCTGGTGTTCCTGCTGCGGGGGCGCTCGGTGGTGATGCGGCGGGACTTCGACCCGGCGGAGACGCTCCGGCTGATCGACGAGCACGCGATCACCAACGTCCATCTCGTCCCGACCCAGTTCGTCCGGCTGCTGCGGCTGGACGAGGAGGTGCGCGCGGCGTTCGGCGGGGCCGCCCTGGCGGCCGTCTGGCACGGGGCCGCGCCCTGCCCGCCCGAGGTCAAGCGGCGGATGATCGACTGGTTCGGGCCGATCGTCCACGAGTACTACGGCTCGACCGAGGCGTCGGTGAACAGCGTGATCACCGCGGAGGAGTGGCTGAAGAAGCCCGGCAGCGTCGGCCGCCCGCTGCCGACGACCGAGGTGCACATCCTGCGCGAGGACGGCGAGCCCGCCGCGGCCGGGGAGCCCGGCCAGATCTACTTCCGGTACACGAGCGGCGACGACGTCGAGTACTGGGGCGACGAGGAGAAGACCCGCTCGGTGCACCGCGCGGACGGGCTGTTCACCACCGGCGACGTCGGCTACCTGGACGCGGACGGCTACCTGTTCCTCGCCGACCGCGCCATCGACATGATCATCAGCGGCGGGGTGAACATCTACCCGGCGGAGATCGAGGGCGTGCTGATCACCCACCCGGCCGTCCGGGACGTGGCGGTGTTCGGCATCCCGGACGAGGAGTTCGGCGAGCAGGTGAAGGCCGCCGTCGAGCTCTCCGACGGCGCCGAGCCGTCCGGCGCGCTCGCCGCCGAGCTGATCGAGCACGTCCGGGCCTCGCTCGCCGGCTACAAGGCCCCGCGCTCGGTCGACTTCGTCGACCGGATGCCGAGGACCCCGACCGGCAAGCTCTACAAGCGCCTCCTCCGCGACCCGTACTGGGCGGGCCGGAAGCAGAAGATCTAGTCCAGGAGGGCGAGGACGGCGTCCAGTCCGGTGAGGCACGCGTCGGAGCCGAGCCCCCGGGCCACGGTCGCCGCGGCCGCCGTGCCCCAGCGGGCCGCCTCCAGGACGTCCCGCCCGTGGACGAGCCCGGTGATGAATCCCGCGCAGTACGCGTCGCCGCAGCCGGTGGTGTCGACCACCTCGACGGGCAGGGCGGGCAGCCGGTGGACGCCCCCGGCGGTCGCGACGAGGCTGCCGTCCGCGCCGAGCGTGACGATCACCGTGCCCGGCCCGCGCTCCAGCAGCGTCCGGGCGGCCTTCTCGGGATCGGCCTCGCCGGTCATCGCCGCGGCCTGCTCCTCGTTCGGCAGGAAGTGGTCGACGTACGGCAGGAACGCGGCGGCGCCGGCCAGCAGGTCGGGCATGTTGGACAGCAGGTCCATCGTGACGACCGTGCCGCCGCCGCGCGCGGCCGAGAGCATCGCGAAGAACGCCGGGTCGTTCAGCCCGAACGTGACGTCCGGCCCGCCGAGGTGCACGACGCCCGCCGCGCTGAGCAGGCCGGGCCCGACCGCGCCCGGGCCGAGGGTCAGGTTGGCGCCGGGGACGTGGAAGCTGGGCCGCCCCCCGTCCGGCCGGATCGGCAGGATCGACGCGCTCGTCTGGTCGGCCGTCCGCCGGACGAGGCCGGTCGCGTCCACCCCGTTCCGGGTCATGATCGTGACGAGCAGGTCGCCGAGGTCGTCGTCCCCGATCGCGCCGACCGAGATGACGTCGTTGCCGAGGCGGGCGAGCGCCACGGCGGTGCCGGCCGCGGCGCCCGCGGCGGTCACCCGGATCTGCTCCACCACGACGGTGTCCTGCCCGTCCGGGATGCCCTCGACGGGACGGGCGAGCACGTCCAGGATGTGCGCGCCGAGTGTGACAACGGTCATGACCGGCCCCTTGGCGGGCCCCTGCCGGCCTCGGTCGACACGGCGGGCGCCGGTCGGCGGAACACCTCGGACGGGGGGCCCGGTGATCGTCAGGGCCGTAGCGTACGCGGTGGAGACCGGGAAACGTGAGAGGTATTCGCATGTTGTTGAAGGATGAACGGCGTGAGCTGTGCGAGACCGGCCGGCGGCTGGCCGGGACCGGCCTCGTCACCGGCGCGTCG
Organism: Actinomadura sp.; assembly: GCF_044508335.1. NCBI lineage: Bacteria > Bacillati > Actinomycetota > Actinomycetes > Streptosporangiales > Thermomonosporaceae > Actinomadura > Actinomadura sp. Next base: position 23,439 of record NZ_JBIQHY010000046.1, on the reverse strand, counting down.
GGCAACATCAGCGTCCGGGCGGGCGACCTCGTCGCGGTCACGCCCGCCGGGATGATGCTCGACCGGATGGAGCCCGCCGACTGCCCGGTGGTGAACCTGTCCTCGCAGCTCGTCGAGGGCGAGCGGGCGCCATCGTCGGAGACGCCCATGCACCTCGCGCTCTACGCCGCGACCCCGGCGGCGGCGATCGTGCACACGCACTCGACCTACGGCGCCGTCGTGGCCGCGACCATGTCCGAGCTGCCGCCGATCCACTACAACACCCTGCTGCTGGGCGGCGTGGTCAAGGTCGCCGAGTACGCCACCTACGGGACGCCCGAGCTGGCGGAGAACGTCCGGGCGGCCATGGAGGGCGGCAAGCGCGCCGCGCTGATGGCCAACCACGGCGGCGTCACGATCGGCCGCGACCTGGAGGAGGCGTACGAGAACGCGCGGCTGCTGGAATGGCTGTGCGGCGTCTACGTCCGGGCCAAGGCGATCGGGGAGCCGCGCGTCCTGACCGAGGCCGAGCTGGCGGAGGTGGTCGAGCGCGGCCTCGCGCCCCCGGAGTTCCCGCGCGTGTAACCTAACGCTTGTTAGGTTCACTCCGGGAGGCCCGCTTTGCCCTTCGTCCTGATCGACAAGCCGCGCCCGCACATCACCCTCATCACGCTCAACCGCCCCGAGCGCATGAACGCGATGGCGTTCGACGTGATGGTCCCGTTCCGCGAGGCGCTGGAAGAGGTGAGCCTCGACAACGGCACCCGCGCCGTCGTCGTCACCGGCGCCGGGCGCGGCTTCTGCTCGGGCGCCGACCTGGAGAACCCCGGGGACATTCCCGGCATCGACGGCCTGACCCTCCCCACCATCGCCCTGCGCTCGATGGAGCTGCTGGACGACGTGGTCCGCGCGATGCGCCGCGTCCACCAGCCGGTCATCGCCGCGGTCAACGGCCCGGCGATCGGCGGCGGCCTGTGCCTGTCGCTGGCCGCCGACATCAGGATCGGCTCGGAGACGGCGCTTTTCCGCGCCGCCGGGATCAACAACGGCCTGACGGCGAGCGAGCTGGGCCTCAGCTACCTGCTGCCGCGCGCGATCGGCTCGTCCCGCGCCTTCGAGCTGATGCTGTCGGGACGGGACGTGGACGCCGCCGAGGCCGAGCGCATCGGCCTGCTGTCCCGCGTCGTCCCCGGCGACAAGCTGCTCGACTCCTGCTACGACCTCGCCGAGCGGATCGCCGCGTTCAGCCGCCCCGGCGTGGAGCTGACGAAGCGGATGCTGTGGTCCGGCCTGGACGCGGCGAGCCTCGACGCGCACATGGGCCAGGAGGGGCTCGCGCAGCTCTACGTCCGCCTGACGACGCAGAACTTCGAGGAGGCGATCAGGGCCCGCAAGGAGCACCGCCCGCCGGACTTCAAGGACTGAACGTGGCAGGCTGGCGGTGTGCCGAAGCTCTCGCCGGACGAGGCGCGCCGCCTCCTGACGGCCGTCCCGGTCGTGCGCCTGGCGACCGTGGGGGAGGACGGGCGCCCGCACATCGTCCCCGTGACGTTCGCCGTCCACCGGGGCAGCGTCTACACGGCCGTCGACCACAAGCCGAAGAGCACCCGCGACCTGCGGAGGCTGGCCGACGTCCGCGCCAACCCGCGCGTGGCGCTGCTCGCCGACCACTACGAGGACGACTGGTCCCGGCTGTGGTGGGTCCGCGTGGACGGCGCCGCCCGGATCGTCGCGGACGCGGCGGGCATGGCCGGGCCCGTCGGGCTTCTCGCGGACCGCTACGCCCAGTACCGCGACCGCCCGCCCGAGGGCCCGGTCATCGCGATCACGATCGACGGGTGGACGGGCTGGTCGGCGACCTGAGGCGGCCGCGGATCAGTCCCAGGCCCCGCCGATCCGCGCCAGGTCATCGGCGTACTCGATGCGCGCGGCCCAGCCGGCGGGCCAGGCGTCCATGCCGAGGCGGGCGCCGGCGAACGCGCCGGCCAGGCAGGCGATCGAGTCGGAGTCGCCGGAGCTGGCGGCGCCGCGCCGGATCGCCTCGACCGGCTCGTCCGGGAACAGCAGGAAGCACAGCAGGCCGGTGGCGAGCGCCTCCTCGGCGACCCAGCCCGCGCCGGTGGCCTCGCACGGGTCGGACGCGCGGTCGCCGCGCCGGACGGCCTCGTCCAGGCGGTCGAGGACGCCGAGGCAGTCGTCCCAGCCGCGGGCGATGAACGTCTCCGGAGCGTCGGCGCCGGACCGCCGCCACAGGCCGGCGAGCCACCGCTCGTGGTAGACGCCGCGCTGGCCGTGGCACCGCGCGCGGAGCGCCCCGGGGAGGTCGGCCGGATCCATGCCGTCGGCCAGCCACCGGATCGCGAACGCGGTCAGCTCGCTGGCGGCGAGCCCGGTCGGGTGCCCGTGGGTGAGGGCGGCCTGGAGCTGGGACGCGCCCGCGCGCGTCTCGTCCGTCAGACCGGGGGCGAGGCCGACCGGGGCGACGCGCATGTTGGCGCCGCAGCCCTTGGAGCCGGCCACGGTCGCCTCCACCCAGGGCCGTCCGGCCTCAAGGTCCCGGCACGCGCGCAGGCACGTGTTGCCGGGCGCCCGGTTGTTGTCCGGGCTGTTGAGCCAGTCGACGAAGCGCCGCCGCCACATGGGAGTGATCAGGTCCGGGGTGAGCGGCGGGTTCGCCAGGGCGTCCAGGAGCCCGAGGCCGACCGCGATCGCCATCTGCGTGTCGTCGGTGACGAGCGCGGGGTCGCCGTCGAGCCCCGCGGGCCCGCGGTCGCCGAAGCGCCGCCCGATCTGCTCCATGGTGAGGAACTCGGTCGGCGCCCCCAGCGCGTCGCCGTACGCCAGCCCGAACATCGCCCCGCTCGCCCGTTTCATACCGGGCATTCTTCCTAACCGGCGCGCTGGAAGCGGCCGGGCGACACGCCGTAGCAGCGGACGAACCAGCGCGTCAGGTGGCTCTGGTCGGCGAACCCCGTGCGGGCCGCCACGTCCCCGATCGCGCCGCCTCCGGCGAGCAGGCGCCGGGCCGCGCGGAGGCGGAGCTGCCGCTGGTAGTCGCTCGGCGCCATCCCGTACGCCCGCCGGAACCCGCGGTAGAGCGCGAACCGGCTGCATCCCGCCGCCTCGGCCAGCTCGCCGGCGCCGACGTCGTCCAGGTACCTCTCGTCGAGGTACCGCCTGGCCCGCTCGACGACCCCGCCGGCCCGCCCGGCGGTGACCCGCCGGGTGGCGGCCCGGTCGACCATCGAGCCGACCGTCGCGGCCAGCAGCTCGTCCCGCCGCAGGGCGGGCGCCCCGCCGAGCAGCGCCGCGTGCAGGTTCCGCAGGTTCCGCGCGAGGACGGGATCGTCGATGACGGGCGAGGCGAACAGCGGCGGCCCGGTCCTCCCGCCCGCCATGTCGGCCAGGACGTCCGACACCAGCTCCGGGCCGATGTGCACCATCCGGTAGGTGAAGCCCAGCTCGTCGGCGGCGTGGCCGTCGTGCGGGTCGTCGGGGTTGAACGCGATGACCATCCCGGCCGCGCTGGTGTGGGCGCCGCCCCGGCAGCGGAACGCCTGGTAGCCGTCCTCGGTCACGCCGAACGAGTACGTGTCGTGGCTGTGCCGGTGGTAGACGTGCCGCTCGAAGTGGGCGTGCATCGCCTCCAGGGGGCGGTCGGGCGCCCGCCAGTACCTGCTCCAGTCCACGCGTCCAGTGTGGCGCGGCGGCGGCCGGGACCGCACCAGCGTTCAAGACGGGGCGGCCTCCCGCGCGCCACCCTGGGCGGCATGCGTTTCGACACCAAGATCGGGATCGTGGTCCGCGACGACCTGGCCGCGTGGCAGCGGCTCAACGTGACCGCGTTCCTCGCCGGCGGCGTGGCGGGCGGGGTGCCCGGCCTCATCGGCGAGCCGTACGAGGACGCGTCGGGCAACCGGTACCTGGCGATGTTCCGGCAGCCCGTCCTGGTCTACGAGGCCGGCGCCGAAGCGATCGTGAAGGCGCACGGCCGCGCCCTCGCCCGCGGCATGGACACCGCCGTCTACATCGAGGACATGTTCAAGACCGGCCACGACGAGGCCAACCGCGCGACCGTCCGCGCGGTCGCGGCCGGGGAGATGCCCCTGGTCGGGTTCGCCGTGCACGGCCCGAAGAACGGCGTGGACAAGGTCCTCAAGGGGTTGCGGCTGCACCCGTGAGCCCGGCGAGCGCGGCCAGCCGCTCCCGGTGCAGGGCGGGCGGGCCGAACAGCTGCCGCGACCCCTGGGCGCGCTTGAAGTACAGGTGCGCGTCGTGCTCCCAGGTGAACCCGATGCCCCCGTGCAGCTGGATGGCCTCGCCCGCCGTGCGGAAGTAGGCGTCCGAGCAGTACGCCTTCGCCAGCGCGGCGGCGGCCGGCAGCTCGCCCGGCCTCTCGTCGGCGACGCCGGCCGCGTGCAGCACCGCCGACCGCGCCGACTCCACCAGCACGAACATGTCCGCGCACCGGTGCTTGACCGCCTGGAACGAGCCGATCGGGCGGCCGAACTGGTGCCGCACCTTGGCGTACTCGACGGTCATGTCGAGGGTCTGCTGCGCGCCGCCGAGCTGCTCGGCGGCCAGCGCGACCGCCGCGACGTCGAGCGCCCGCCGGGCGGCGTCCTCCCCGCCGACCTTCCGCGCCGGGACGCCGTCGAGCTCGATGCGGGCCAGCTTGCGCGTCTGGTCGAGGGTCGGCAGGAGCGTCCGGGCCGTCCGCGGCACGTCCTCCGCGGCGTAGACGCCGACGCCGTCCTCGTCCCGCGCCGCGACGAGGACCAGGTCGGCGATGTGCCCGTCCAGGACGAAGTTCTTGGCGCCCCGCAGCCGGCCGTCCTCGAACGCGGCCCCGACGTCGGCGAGATCCCAGGACCCGCCGTCCTCGGCCACGGCCAGCGTCGCGACGACCGACCCGTCGGCGATGCCGGGCAGCAGGCCGTGCCCGCCCTCCCCGGCCTGGAGCGCCGCCGCGGCCGTGACCGTCGCGAGGAACGGCGCGCACACGAGCGCCCGCCCCATCTCCTCGAACACGACGGCCAGCTCCCGCATCCCGAACCCGGCGCCGCCGTGCTCCTCGGGGATCGCGAGCCCCTGCAGCCCGAGCTGCCCGGCCATCTGCGCCCACACGGCCGGGTCGTGGCCCTCGGCGGTCTCCATCAGCCGCCGCACCTCGGCGGCGGGGGACCGGTCGGCGAAGAAGCGCCGCAGCGCGTCGCGCAGCGCCCGCTGTTCCTCGGTGTCGACGAGCTCCATTCCGGCGGCCTCCCACACGCGTCCCGGGGTTTCCGGGCCATCGTGCCGCGCGCCGGCCGCGCGCCTCACCGGCCCTCCCATCCAGCGGGACGGTCAGGGCGCCCAGTCGTGCGGCCCGAGCACGTACCCCCGGCTGGTCGAGTGCAGGTGGTTGATCGACACCAGATGGCCGAGCGCGGCCCACAGATCCTCTTCCGGCGCCTCGACGAGCGCCCCGATGGTCTCGAAGTCGGCCGCGCCGCGCTCCTTGTCGATCTCCGCCACGGTCTCGTACACGACGAGCTCGAAGTCCGACAGCTCCTGGACGTCCCCGCGTCCGGTGAATCGCTCATCCATAGCCAAACCGTGCCCACTCGGACACGTTCTATCTGCCCGCCGAGCCGAAAGCCGTAGGCTGATCCCGCAAGGCCCCGTTGCCGCGGTCTGCCGAGCGGACCGGGTACGCGCGCGGGCATCCCGTTCTACCTCCCGGTGGACCGGGGCGAGCGAACGGTGACGCTGTTCGGCCGCCGTCGATGGGCGGTGGTGAGGGGGGATCATGAAGGCCGTACGCATCCATCAGCGCGGCGGGAGCGAGGGGCTGGTTCTGGAGGACGCGCCCGACCCGCGTCCGGCCACGGGGGACGTGGTCGTGCGGGTGCACGCGGCGGGGTTCGTGCCGGACGAGCTCGACTGGCCGGGCACCTGGGTCGACCGCGCCGGACGCGACCGGACGCCGTCGATCCCCGCGCACGACGTCGCCGGCGTGGTCACCGAGGTCGCCTACGGCACCACGGGGTTCGCCGTGGGCGACCGCGTTTTCGGCCTGACCGACTGGCACCGCGACGGCGCGGCCGCCGAATACGTCGCGGTGGAGGCCCGCAACCTCGCCCGGCTGCCCGACTCGCTGACCTTCACCGACGCGGCCGCGCTGCCGCTCGCCGGGCTGACGTGCCGGCAGGCCCTGTTCGTCCACGGCGGCCTGGAATCCGGGCAGACCGTCGTCGTGCACGGCGGGGGAGGCGCCACCGGCAGCCTGGCCGTCCAGATGGCCCGCGACGCCGGCGCGCACGTCATCGCCACCGGCCGGGGCCGCGCCGCCGACGTCGCGATCGAGATGGGCGCGCACACGTTCGTCGACCTGGAGCGGCAGAGCTTCGAGGACGCCGTCGAGCCGGTCGACCTGATCTTCGACACCATCGGCGGCGACCTCCTCGCCCGCTCCGCCGCCAAGGTCAAGCCGGGCGGCGCGCTCGTCTCGATCACCGCGCCGCCCCCGGTCGAGCCCGCGGGCGGACGCGCCGTCCTCTTCATCGTCGAACCGAACCGCGACCAGCTCGCCGAACTCGCGGAGCGGGCCGAGGCGGGCCGGCTCCGCGCCCACATCGGCGCCGTCCGCCCCTTGGCCGAGACGCGGGAGGCGTTCGCGGCCAAGCAGAAGGGCGTCCCCGGCAAGGTCGTCATCGAGGTCTGACGCTCACCCGGCCCCGGCCCGGGTGAGGAAGAAGTCCCGGACGTCCCCGGCGAACAGGTCCGGCACCTCCATCGCGGCGAAGTGGCCGCCGCGGTCGAACTCCGACCAGTGCCTGATGTCGTACAGCCGCTCGGCCAGCGGGCGCACCGGCTGGGTGATGTCGTGCGCGAACACCGCCACGCCGACCGGCGCCCGGCACCGCGCGACCTGCCCCCGCGGGGCGTCGTGGTGCAGCCGCGCCGAGGAGGCCGCGGTCGCGGTCAGCCAGTACAGCGAGACGTCGGTCAGCATCCGGTCGTCGTCGACCGGCGTGTCCGGGCCGGTCCACTGCGCGAAGCGCTCGGCGATCCAGGCCAGCTGGCCGACCGGGGAGTCGGTCAGCGCGTAGCCGACGGTCTGCGGGGTGAGGGCCTGCAGCGCCTGGTAGGGCGGCCGGTTCGCCATCAGCTGCCGGATCTTGTCCAGCCGCGCCTCGTCGCTCTCGGACAGCTCGACTCCGGCGTCCGGGTCCGGCCGGGTCGGCAGGTAGTTGACGTGCACCCCGGCGACCTGCTCGGGCGCCGCCGCGCCGAGCGCCAGCGAGATGCCCGCCCCGAAGTCGCCGCCCTGGGCGCCGTACCGCTCGTACCCGAGCCGGCGCATCAGCTCGGCCCAGGCCCGCGCGATCCGGGGGACGCCCCACCCGCGCTCGCGGGTCGGCCCGGAGAACCCGTAGCCCGGGATGGACGGGATCACCAGGTGGAAGTCGCGCGACAGCGGCTCGATCACGTCGAGGAACTCCACGAACGAGCCGGGCCAGCCGTGCGTGAGGATCAGCGCGAGCGCGTCCGGCTTCGCCGACCGGACGTGGACGAAGTGGATGTTCTGCCCCTCGATCTCGGTGGTGAAGTGCGGCAGCTCGTTGAGCCGGGCCTCGTGCGCGCGCCAGTCGTAACCGGTGCGCCAGTACTCGGCCAGCTCCTGCAGCCGCGCCAGCGGGAAACCGTAGTCCCACCCCGCGTCCGCGACCTCGTTGGGCCATCGGGTGCGGGAGAGCCGGTCGGCCAGGTCGTCGAGGTCGGCCTGGGGGACGTCGATGCGGAACGGCTTGATCATGTCTCAGCTCCCGGCTAATTGTTGGATCGACCAACGTTGACTCGACCAACGATAACACATTGTTGGCCGAACCAACGATCGGCGGGAGCCCGTCGCCGGCGCGAGCGCATCGCCGGCTCGCCGCCGGGTCAGCCGGCGAGCGTCGCCGAGACCAGCCGGCGGATCGCCGCGAGGTCCACGGCCTCGGGGAGGGCCTCCTCGGCGGGGTCGTCCCCGACCGCCTCCTCGATGTTGAGGAGCGTGCGGAACAGGCGGGGGAGCACGGTGCGGGCGAGCAGGTCCTCCGCGAGGGAGGCCGAGTCCGGGTCGTAGTGCTCGGCCAGGTAGGCGGTGAGGATCTCCCGGGTGGTGGCGAAGATGCCGTCGAAGTAGGCGCGTGCGCTGCCGGGGAGGCGCTCGGCCTCGGCGATGCACAGGCGGCAGGTCCGCACCTGGGGCTCCCACGTCATCAGCTGCAGGAACCGGCCGCAGAACAGGGCCACCGCCTCCGCCGGGTCGCCGGCGTAGTCGTCCGGGGTCTTCAGCTTGACCAGGTACAGCTCGCGGACGAGGCTGAGGACGGCGAGGAACAGCTTGTCCTTGTTCTCGAAGTGCGCGTACAGCGACCGCTTGGAGGTCCCGGCGCGCGCGGCGACGGTGTCCATCGACGCCCGCTCGTAGCCCGTCTCCAGGAACACGTCCTTGGCCACGAACAGGATGTGGCGGCGCAGCTCCTCGCCCCGCCGCTGCCGGCCCCGCGCCGGCGACGCACTCTCTCGGCTCATCGGGTTGCGTCCTCAAAAATAAACGGTACGGTAGAGTTTACTTCTTGCCCCGCCACCCTTGGAGGGAAGGCATGATCGTCATAACCGCTCCCACCGGAAACATCGGGCACCAGGTCCTCGACCGCGTCCTCGCCGCCGGCCGGCCGGTCCGGGTCGTCGCGCGCGATCCGGCCAAGCTGCCCGCCGGCGTCCGCGAGCGGGCCGAGGTCGTCCAAGGGTCGCACGGCGACGCGAAGGTCGTCGCACGAGCCTTCGACGGCGCCGACGCCGTGTTCTGGCTGCTGCCGCCCGATCCGCGCGCCGCCTCTCTGGACGACGCGTTCGAGGGCTTCACCCGGCCCGCGGCCGAGGCGATGCGCAGGTTCGGCGTCAAGCGCGTCGTGGACGTCAGCGCACTCGGCCGCGACACCCCCCACGCGGCCAAGGCCGGGTTCGTGACCGCCTCGCTCGCCATGGACGACCTGATCGCCGGCACCGGCGTCGCCTTCCGCGCGCTGGCCGCGTCCGGCTTCATGGACAACGTGCTGCGGCAGGTCCAGCCGATCAAGGAGCAGGGCCTGTTCTTCGACGTGGTCTCCCCCGACCGAGGGCTGCGCATCGTCGCCACCCGCGACATCGCCGCCGTCGCCGCCCGCCTGCTCCTCGACGAGACGTGGACCGGCAGGGAGGAGATACCGCTGCTCGGCCCCGAGGACCTGTCCTACGACGACATGGCCGCCACGATCTCCGACGTGCTCGGAACCCCCGTCCGGTACCGGCAGATCCCCGCGGGGGCTCTCGAAGAGCGGCTCGCCGGCCGCGGCATGTCCGCGGCCATGATCCAGGGCATGCTCGACATGATGGAGGCCAAGGAGAACGGCCTGGACGACGCGATCGCCCGCACGCCGCAGCACGCGATCGACACCCCCACCAGCTTCCGCCAGTGGTGCGAGGACGTCCTCAAGCCCGCGGTCCAGGCCCTCTGACACCGGGGACGCGCGGGCCTGGACACCCTGGTCGGCCCCTGGTCATCGGGCGGTCCAGGCCCCCGTCCCGCTCGGCTCGCGCGCGGCCGCGGAGCGTCAGCCGTAGCGCTTCAGCTCGTGGAAGAAGCCGGGGACGGTGTGCAGGGCGCCGGACGACGACACCTGGTCGTAGACGTACTTGGCCACGGCGAGGTCGAGGACGCCCAGGCCGAAGGGGGAGAAGACCACCGGCTTGCCGGCAGGCGGCGCCGTCTTCTCCGTCAGCACGTCGTACAGGGTGCCGGCGACGAAGTCGCGGTTGCCTACCTTCTGCTCCGCCAGGTGCGGGGACGTGTTGGCCTTCATGCAGTGCTCGACGTCGTCCAGCACGTTGTAGGACGACAGGATGATCTCCGGTGAGAGGTCGCGCAGCGACACGTGCAGCACGAGCGGGTTGTGCTCGAACCAGGCCGGGTCGTGGACGTGCGGCTCGCCCGCGACGGTCGCGAACACCACGAGGTCGGACGAGCGGATCAGCGACTCCGCCGAGTCGTGGATCGCGATCTCCCCCTTCTCCGACCGCTCCAGGTACCCCTTGAAGCCCTCGGCGTGCTCCCGGGACAGGTCGTGGACGCCGAGCTCGTCGAACGCGAAGCCGTTGCCCGCCAGATACGTGTGGATGTAGCGGGCGATGAGCCCGACCCCGACGAAGCCGACGCGGCGCGGGCGGGCGCCGCGGGCGTCGGCGAGCGCGGCGGCGGCGAGGGCGGCGGACGCGGCGGTGCGGGCCGCGGAGATGATCGAGCTCTCCAGGCACGCGAACGGGTAGCCGGTCTCCGCGTCGTTCAGGATCAGCACGGCCGAGGCGCGCGGGATGCCGTTCGCGACATTGCCGGGGAAGCTGGAGATCCACTTGATCCCGTGCACGCCGACGTCGCCCTTGACCGAGGCGGGCAGCGCGATGATCCGGTCGGACGGGCGGTCGGGGAAGCGCAGGAAGTAGGAGTCCGGGTTGACCGTCCGGCCCTCGCCGTGCAGCCGGTAGGCCGCCTCGACCATCCGGGTGACCTCCTCCTCGCGCCCGGCGACCGCCTCGTGGACCTGGGCGCCGGAGATCACGGCGAATGCTGGGACCTGCGTCATGGTGGGAAACTCCGTCTTTTCTCGATGATCAGTCGGCGAGGGCGCCGGGCGCGCCGGAGAGCAGGTCGCCGAAGTGCTCGCGCACCCAGCCCTCCGCGTAGATCGAGTCCAGGTAGCGCTCGCCGAGGTCGGGGGCGATGGCGACCGCGACCGGGTCCTCGCCGGGGTACTTGGCGTCCAGCCAGCGGGACGCGCCGGACACGACGGTGCCGGTGGAGCCGCCGAACAGGAACCCGCGGGCGGCGAGCGCGTGGACGGTCCGGATCGTGTCGGTCTCGGGGACGTGCACCACGTCGTCGATGAACGACTCGTCCACGAGGGCGGGCCGGCTGCTCGTGCCGAGCCCCGGCACCATCCGCCGCTCCGGGATGCCGCCGAACGTGACGGAGCCGACCGCGTCGACCGCCACGATCGTCACGGGGCGCCCGCGCTCCCGGAAGTAGCGGGCGCAGCCCATCAGCGTGCCCGTCGTCCCCGCGCCGACGAAGAGGACCTCCAGGTCGGGGAACTCGCGGTCGATCGCCGGAGCGGTCCCGCGGTAGTGGGCCAGCCAGTTGTTGCGGTTGGCGTACTGGTTCAGCCACACGTACCGCTCGTCCGACGCGCACAGGCTCCGGACGAAGGCGATGCGGCCGCCGAGGTAGCCGCCGTTGGCGTCCTTGTCGGACACGACCCGGACCTCGGCGCCGAGCGCCCGCATGACCCGCATCGACGCGGGGTTGCAGCGCGGGTCGGTGACGCAGACGAACTTCAGGCCGCGGCTCGCGGCGATGAGGCTGAGCGCGATCCCGAGGTTCCCGGACGACGACTCCACGATCACCGAATCGGCGGTGAGCGCGCCCTCGCGTTCGGCCGCCTCCACCATCGCGGCGGCGGCCTTCAGCTTGACCGAGCCGGCGAAGTTGAAGCCCTCGCATTTGAGGTACAGCGGCCGGTCGATGACGTGCCGCAGATCGACGTAAAGGTCGTCGACATTGAATTCCTGCGGCGAGGTGATTATCGGCACGCGTCCACCCTCAAATGAAGAAACAATTCCCTCATCTTCCCCCGAGTTCGCCGCGGGCTTCACGCCGGAGCCATGCGGAGCATCACCGTACCTTCGTGCATCTTCCTGCCGCAACCCTCTGCTTACCCATCGGTAGGGTGGAATGCGAGGTGCTTCTGGCGAACGCCGGACATAAGCTATGGCCTCCGCTTGTAATGCCGTTACAGCGGAGTGGTTCTACATCACGGAGAGTTATGATGAGTGCTCGCGGACCCGCCGTGGACCGGCTGCTCCCCACGGCCGCACTGCCCGGCCTGAACGTCCCCGCGGCGCAGGCGGAGCGGGCCCGGGAACTGGCCGCCGCGCACGGGATGCTCCGCGAGCGGGACGTCGACCTCGCCGACCCCGTCATCGCCCGGGTGGAGCGGTTCGCCGCCGAGCGCGACCGCCCCGCGGTCGCCGACGCGCACCGCACGCTCTCCTACGCCGAGCTGGCCGCCGAGGCGCGCCGGCTGGCCGCGCTGCTGGATCGGGAGGGCGTCGAGCCGGGCACGGTGGTCGGCGTCGGCGGCGGGCGGTGCGCCGCGGTCATCGCCGCGTTCCTCGCGATCGAGCTGGTCGGCGCCCTGTACGTGCCGGCGGACGAGACCTGGCCCGCCGCCCGCGTCCGCGACGTCCTCGGCCAGGCGGGCGCGTCCGTGCTGGTCGCCGTGGACGGCGAACGCGCCGCGCCCGCCCTGCTGGAGGGCGCGGCGGAGGCCGGCTGCCGGGTCGTCGGGGCCGCCGATGCGGACGGCCTCGCGCCCTGGCCGGGCCGCCCCCGGCTGGACGCGCTCGACCAGCCGCGGTACATCCTGTTCACCTCGGGGTCGACCGGACGCCCCAAGGGCGCGGTCGTCGAGCACCAGGGCATGCTCAACCACCTCTGGGCGAAGATCATCGACCTGGAGCTGACCGGCGCGGACGTCGTCGCGTTCACCGCCCCGCTCGGCTTCGACATCTCGATCTGGCAGATGCTCTGCCCGCTGCTGCTGGGCGGCCGGGTCGACGTGATCGGCGACGACGTCGCCCACGACTCGGAGGCGTTCGCCCGCGCCGTCGACGCCCAGGGCATCACGATCGTCGAGCTCGTCCCCACCATGGTCAGGCATCTGCTGGACGACCTGGCGCCGAGCCCGCCCCGCCCCGGGGAGAGCGCCGCCGAGGCCCCCGGCGGGGGCTCGCTGGGCTCCCTGCGCTGGATGATCGCGACCGGCGAGGAGCTGCCGGCCGAGCTGTCGCGCCGCTGGCTCGAGGCGATGCCGCACGCCGGGCTGCTCAACGCCTACGGCCCGACCGAGTGCTCCGACGACGTCACCCACCACACCGTGACCGCCGGCGACCTGGATCTCCTCCGCCTCCCGATCGGCACGCCCGTCGTCAACGCGCGCCTGTACGTGCTGCGCGAGGAGGACGACGGGACCTGGGCGGCCTGCGGGATCGGCGAGACCGGCGAGCTGTTCGTCGGCGGCGTCGTGGTCGGCCGCGGCTACCTCGGCGACGGCGAGCGCACCCGCGAGGCGTTCTACCGCGACCCCTTCGACGCGGCGTCCCCGACCGGCCGCCTGTACCGGACGGGCGACGCGGTGAAGCTGCTCCCGCCGGGCGCGGGCGGCGAGGACCGGCCCGTCCTGCAGTACCTCGGGCGGGTCGACCGGCAGGTCAAGATCGCCGGGGTGCGGATGGAGCTGGGCGAGATCGAGGCGGTCCTGCAGCGGCACCCGGGGGTGGGCGCCGCGGCCGTGGTCGTGCACGAGTACCCCTCCCGGTAACGGTCACGCTGAGTGACCCGATTGGGTCGATTCGGTTGTCAACCTTTGTCAGCCGGTGAGCGTCGCGTCGCCGTCGGCGCAGGGCGGCGACCGGCCGTTTTGTCACTCCTGTTAGCAACGGGACCGGCCAAGTTCTACTTTTGAGGGGATTGCGAGGCATGTGACAGGCTGGTTGACTGTGACTCCGCTACTCCTGAGTAGTACGCGGGTCGAGGGCGGATCCGGTCGAGAGCGGAAAGCGGCGCCGCTCTGTATTGGCGGGAGCACAGCGCGTTGACTCCGGGAAAGCGCGGGCCGATCGCGTTCCCGGCGGCGACTCGGGGTGAAAGGGGACGGGGAAAGCCCGATCAGTTCTGTGGTCATTCTTTCTGATTTTCTGCCCGCCGGTGCCGTACCGGTTCCGGTGCCGGGCGCAAAGGAAACCCCCTTCGACCGGGAAAGTGCCGCTTGATGTCCACCGAGTACGTTCCTCTTTCGGCCGCTCAGCAGAGCGTCTGGTACGCGCAGCAGCTGGCGCCGGAAACGCCGATTCACATCGCGCAGTACATCGAGATCGAGGGGCCGGTCGACCACGAGCTGTTCGACCGGGTGGCGCGGATCGCCGCGCACGAGGCGCCGGCGATGAACGCGCGGCTCGCGGAGGAGGACGGGGTCCCGCGGCAGATCCTCGACCCGGACGCGAGCGTGTCGATCCCGCTCGTGGACCTGTCCGGGGAGCCCGACCCGGACGCCGCGTCGCGCGCGTGGATGCGGGAGCGGATGTCGGCGCCGCTGCCCCTCGACGGCGACCGGCTCTTCCACACGGCGCTGCTGCGCCTCGCACCGGACCTGCACCGGTGGTTCCTGCGCGCGCACCACACGATCCTGGACGCCTACAGCGGCCTGCTGATCAGCCGCCGCGCCGCCGAGATCTACACGCTGCTGGCGGGCGGCGGCGAGTACGTCCCGGCCGAGCGGGGCGACTACCGGGCGCTGCTCGCCGCCGAGGAGGAGTACCGGCGGTCGGAGAAGTTCGAGCGGGACCGCGCCTACTGGACCGAGCGGTTCGCCGACAAGCCGGTGGCGGTGTCGCTGTCGGACGAGATGGCCGAGCCGACCTCCGACTACCTCAGCCGCATCACCGTCGTCCCGCCGGAGCAGACCGCCGCCCTGGCGGCCGGCGCCCGCCGCCTGCGCACCGCCACGCAGGGCCTCGCGATCGCCGCGACGGCCGCGTACGTGGCGCGGATGACCGGCACCGAGGATGTGATCCTGGGCCTCGCGGTGTCGGGCCGCACCTCGCAGACCGCCCTGGAGACCCCGGCGATGCTGTCGACGGTGCTGCCGCTGCGCGTCGCCGTCCGGCCGGACATGACGGTCGAGCAGCTGGTCCGCACGGTGACGCGGGCGAGCGCGCGGGTGCTGCGCCACCAGCGCTACCGGCGCGAGGACCTGCTCCGCGACCTGAAGCTGCTCGGCGAGCGCCGCCGGCTGTACGGGCCGGTCATCAACATCATGGCGTTCGACTACCGGTTCGACTTCGCGGGCCTGCCCGCGCGGACCCACGCCATCACCACCGGCCCGATCGACGACCTGTCGATCAACGTCTACGACAACTTCGACGGCAACGGCGTCCGCATCGACTTCGAGGCGCACCCCGACCTCTACACCGAGGACGAGGTCTCCGCGCACCAGGACCGCTACGTCCGGTTCCTGCGGGCGCTGGGCGACGCCGACCCGGCGACGCCGCTCCGGGACGTGGAGCTGCTGGACGCCGCCGAGCGGTCCCGCGTCCTGGACGAGTGGAACGACACGGCGATGCCGGTCGAGCCGGCCGTCGTCCCCGAGCTGTTCGAGGCGCAGGCCGCCCGCACGCCCGGCGCCCCCGCCGTCACCGGGCCGGGCGGCGCCGTCCTCACCTACCGGGAGCTGGACGAACGGGCCAACCGCCTCGCCCGCCACCTCATCGCGCGCGGCGCCGGCCCGGAGGACTTCGTCGCGCTCGCGCTGCCGCGCGACGAGAACCTCGTCGTCGCGGCGCTGGCCGTGCTGAAGGCGGGCGCCGCGTACCAGCCGATCGACCTGGCGTACCCGCCGGACCGCATCGCCTACATGCTGGAGGACGCCGCCCCCGCCTGCGTCATCACCACGTCCGGCGCCGGCCTGCCCGGCACGACGCCGCGCGTCGAGCTGGACGCCCTGGACCTGTCCGGCGAATCCGCCGAGGCCCCGGCCGACGCCGACCGCGTCCGGCCGCTCCGGCCCGGCAACGCGGCCTACGTCATCTACACGTCGGGTTCGACGGGGCGCCCCAAGGGCGTCGTCGTCTCCCACGCCGGCGCCGTCGACCTGTGCGCGTGGGCGAAGAAGGACTTCGGGCCGGAGCGCCTCGCCCGCGTCCTGTTCTCCACCTCCCTCAACTTCGACGTGTCGGTGTTCGAGTGGCTGACGCCGCTCACGCTCGGCGGCCACATCGAGGTCGTCCGCGACCTGCTGGACGTGGCGGAGCGCGGCGGCTGGCACGGCACGCTCGTCTCCGGCGTCCCGTCCGCGGTCTCGGCCCTCCTCGCGGCGGGGCCGCTCGACCTCAAGGCCGGCGACATCGTCCTCGCGGGCGAGGCGCTCCCCGCCCGCCTCGTCCAGGACCTGCGCGCCCTCGTCCCGGACGCCCGCATCTCCAACATCTACGGACCGACCGAGGCGACCGTCTACGCCACCGCCTGGTTCGACGACGGAAACGCCGCGGGCCACGCCCCGATCGGCGGCCCCGTCGCCAACACCCGCGCGTACGTGCTGGACGGGGCGCTCAATCCCGTCCCGGCGGGCGTCCCCGGCGAGCTGTACCTCGCGGGCGACGGCCTCGCGCGCGGCTACCTGCACCGCCCCGGGCTGAGCGCCGAGCGCTTCGTCGCCTGCCCCTTCGGCGGGCCGGGCGAGCGCATGTACCGGACGGGCGACCTCGTCCGCTGGAACCGGCACGGCCAGCTCGAGTACCTCGGCCGCCTCGACCACCAGGTCAAGGTGCGCGGCTTCCGGATCGAGCTCGGCGAGATCGAGACCGCCCTCGCGGCGCACCCGGCCGTGACGCAGAGCGTCGTCGTCGCCCGGCGGGACGGCGCGGGCGACACCGTCCTCGTCGCCTACGTCGTCTCCGCGGGCGTCGACACCGCCGAGCTGAAGCGGTCGGTCGCGGCGGTCCTGCCCGACTACATGGTCCCGGCGGCGATCGTCGTCCTGGACGAGATGCCGCTGAACCCGAACGGCAAGCTCGACCGGTCCGCGCTGCCCGCGCCCGACTTCGCCGCGTCCGCCGCGGGCCGCGCGCCCCGCGACGCGCGCGAGGAGGCGCTGTGCGCGGTGTTCGCCGAGGTCCTCGGCGTGGAACGGGTCGGCGTCGACGACAGCTTCTTCGACCTCGGCGGCGACTCGCTGAAGGCGACCCGCGTCGTCGCCCGCGCCCGCGCCGCGCTGGGCGCGGAGCTGCCCGTCCGGGCGCTGTTCGAGGCGCCCACCGTCGCCGCGCTCGCCGCGTCCATCAAGGACGCCGAGGAGGAGGCGAGGCCGAAGCTCGTCCCGGCGGAGCGCCCCGACCTCGTCCCCGTCTCCTACGCGCAGCGCCGCCTGTGGTTCATCCACGACCTGGAAGGCGCCGGCGCGACCTACCACATCCCGATCCCGCTGCGGCTGACCGGTTCGCTCGACCTGGCCGCCGTCCGCGCCGCGATGCGCGACATGATGGCGCGGCACGAGGCCCTCCGGACCGTGTTCGTGCAGGTGGAGGGCGAGCCGTACCAGCGCGTCCTCGCCATGGACGAGATCGGGGCCGAGCCGGAGGTCACCGAGTGCGGCCCGGACGGGCTCCAGGACGCGGTGTTCGAGGCCGCGACCCGAGGGTTCGACCTGGCCGCCGAGCCGCCCGTCCGCGCGCACGTCTTCCGGATCGCCGCCGACGACCACCTGCTCCTCCTGGTGATGCACCACATCGCCGGGGACGGCTGGTCGATGGAGCCCCTCGCCGCCGACCTCATCACCGCCTACGCCGCCCGCGCCGCCGGCGGGGAGCCGCGCTGGGCGCCGCTGCCCGTCCAGTACGCCGACTACGCGCTCTGGCAGCGCGAGGTCCTCGGCGACGAGGCCGACCCGGGCAGCCTCATCAGCCGGCAGCTCGCGTACTGGCGGGAGGCTCTCGCCGGGCTGCCCGAGGAGCTGGCGCTCCCGGCGGACCGGCCCCGCCCGGCCCGCGCCACCTACCGGGGCGCGCAGCACCCGTTCACGCTGCCGCCCGGCCTGCACGCCGCGCTCACCGCGCTCGGCCGCGACCACCGCGCCAGCCTGTTCATGGTGCTGCAGGCCGCGCTCGCCGGCCTGTTCACCCGCCTCGGCGCCGGGACGGACGTGCCGATCGGCTCGCCGGTCGCGGGCCGCGGCGACGAGGCCGTGCACGACCTCGTCGGCGTGTTCGTGAACACCCTCGTGCTGCGGACCGACACCTCCGGGGACCCGACGTTCGCCGAGCTGCTCGGCCGGGTCCGCGAGACCGACCTCGCCGCGTTCGCCCACCAGGATGTCCCGTTCGAGCGGCTCGTCGAGGTGCTGAACCCGCAGCGGTCGATGGCGCGGCACCCGCTGTTCCAGGTGATGATCTCGATCCAGAACAACCCGTCGGCGCGGGTCGAGCTGCCCGGCCTGACGGTCGCGCTGGAGCCGGTCGACCCGGGCGTGTCCCGCTTCGACCTCGCGCTGCTGGTGGACGAGACCCGCGACGCGGCCGGCGCGCCCGCCGGGATCGACTGCCGCCTGGAGTACGCGCTCGACCTGTTCGACCCGGAGACCGCCGCGTCGATGGCGGCGCGGCTGGAGCGGCTGCTCGCCCAGGTCGCCGCCGACCCGTCGCTGCCGCTCAGCGCCGTGGACCTGCTGGACGACGCCGAACGCGACACCCTGCTGAACCGCTGGAACGACACCGACCTGCCGGTCGCCCCCGCCGTCGTCCCGCGGCTGGTCGAGCGCCAGGCGGCCCGCACCCCGGACGCCACCGCCGTCATCGCGGGGGAGACCCGGCTCTCCTACGCCGAGCTGAACGCCCGCGCGAACCGGCTCGCCCGCCACCTCATCGGGTGCGGCGCCGGCCCGGAGGACTTCGTCGCGCTGGCCCTGCCGCGCGACGAGAACCTCGTCGTCGCGGCGCTGGCCGTGCTGAAGGCGGGCGCCGCGTACCAGCCGATCGACCTGGCGTACCCGCCGGACCGCATCGCCTACATGCTGGAGGACGCCGCCCCCGCCTGCGTCATCACCACGTCCGGCGCCGGCCTGCCGGGCACGACGCCGCGCGTCGAGCTGGACGCGCTCTCCCTGGAGTGCCTCCCGGCGGAGGACGTCACCGACGCCGACCGCGTCCGGCCGCTGCACCCCGCGAACCCGGCGTACGTCATCTACACGTCCGGGTCGACGGGCCGCCCCAAGGGCGTCGTCATCTCCCACGCGAACGTCGTGGACTTCTGCGCCGAGTCGATGGCGAGCTACGGCCCCGACCGGATGCGGCGCGTGCTGTTCTCCACGTCGCTGAACTTCGACGTGTCGGTGTTCGAGTGGCTGGTGCCGCTCACCATCGGCGGGGAGATCGAGGTCGTCCGGGACCTGCTGGAGGTCGCCGAGCGCGGCGGCTGGTCCGGGACGCTGATCAGCGGCGTCCCGTCCGCGGTGGCGGTCCTGCTGTCGCGCGGGGAGCTGCGCCTGGAGGCCGGGGACGTGGCGCTCGGCGGGGAGGCGCTGCCGCCGCAGCTCGTCCGGGACGTCCGGGCGCTGCTGCCGGACGCCCGCATCTCCAACATCTACGGGCCCACCGAGGCGACGATCTTCGTCACCGGCTGGTACGACGACGGCAACACCGAGGGGCTCGCCCCGATCGGCCGCCCGATGGCCAACACCCGCGCGTACGTGCTGGACGAGCGGCTCCAGCCCGTCCCGGTCGGCGTGCCCGGCGAGCTGTACCTCGCGGGCGACGGCCTGGCCCGCGGCTACCTGCGCCGCCCCGCCCTGTCCGCGGACCGGTTCGTCGCGTGCCCGTTCGGCGGGCCCGGCGAGCGGATGTACCGCACGGGCGACCTCGTGCGCTGGAACCGCGCCGGGAACATCGAGTACCTCGGCCGCCTCGACCACCAGGTGAAGGTCCGCGGCTTCCGGATCGAGCTCGGCGAGATCGAGACCGCCCTCGCGGCGCACCCGGCCGTCACGCAGAGCGCCGTCGTGGCGCGCCGCGACGCGGTCGGCGACAACGTCCTCGCCGGCTACGTCGTCGGCGACGTCGAGCCGGCGGAGCTGCGCGCGTTCGTCGCCGGGACGCTGCCGGACTACATGGTGCCGTCCGCGATCGTCGTGCTGGACGCGATGCCGCTCAACCCGAACGGCAAGCTCGACCGGTCCGCGCTGCCCGAGCCGGACTTCGCCGCCGACCTCACCGCGCGCGGCCCCCGCGACGCCCGCGAGGAGATCCTCTGCGGGATCTTCGCCGACGTCCTCGGCCTGGACCGGGTCGGCGTCGACGACGGGTTCTTCGACCACGGCGGCGACTCGCTGAAGGCGACCCGCGTCGTCGCCCGCGCCCGCGCCGCGCTGAACGTGGAGCTGCCCGTCCGCGCGCTGTTCGAGGCGCCGACCGTCGCCGGCCTCGCCGCGCGGATCGCCTCCGCCGCCGGCGCCGCGCGGCCCCCGCTGCGGCCGGCGGAGCGGCCCGCCCCGCTGCCGGTGTCGTACGCGCAGGAGCGGCTCTGGTTCCTGAACCGGCTGGAAGGGCTCACCGCCACCTACAACATGCCGATCCCGCTGCGGCTCACCGGCGAGATCGACCACGGCGCGATGCGGGAAGCGCTCCGCGACGTGGTCGCCCGGCACGAGTCGCTGCGGACGCTGTTCGGCGACGCCGACGGCGAGCCGCACCAGGTGATCCTCGCCCCGGAGGACGCCGAGCCGCGGCTCACCGTCTCCGCGCCCGCCGACCTGCACGGCGCCCTGTTCATGGACGCCACCCGCGGCTTCGACCTGGCGAAAGAGCTGCCCGTCCGCGCCCACCTGTACCGGGCCGGCGAGGACGAGCACGTGCTGCTCATCGTCATGCACCACATCGCTGGGGACGGCTGGTCGATGGCGCCGCTCGCCCGCGACGTCATCACCGCCTACCTGGCCCGCCGCGAGGGGCGCGCCCCCGAATGGGCGCCGCTGCCCGTCCAGTACGCCGACTACGCGCTCTGGCAGCGCGAGCTGCTCGGCAGCGAGAGCGACCCGGACAGCCTCGCCGCCCGCCAGATCGCCTACTGGAAGGACGCCCTCGCCGGGCTGCCCGACCAGATCCGGCTGCCGCACGACCGGCCCCGCCCCGAGCGGGCGTCCTACCGGGGCGGCCAGGTCCGCTTCGAGGTCCCGGCGGAGCTGGCGGACGGGCTGCGCGCGCTGGCCCGCGACCACCAGGTCAGCGTGTTCATGGTGCTGCAGGCGGCGCTCGCCGCGCTGCTGACCCGGCTCGGCGGCGGCACGGACGTGCCGATCGGCTCGCCCGTCGCGGGCCGCACCGACGAGGCCCTGGACGACCTCGTCGGCGTCTTCGTCAACACGCTCGTGCTGCGGACCGACACCTCCGGCGACCCGTCGTTCGCCGAGCTGCTCGCCCGCGTCCGGGAGACCGACCTGGCCGCGTACGCGCACCAGGACGTCCCGTTCGAGCGGCTCGTCGAGGTGCTGAACCCGGCCCGGTCGCTGTCCCGGCACCCGCTGTTCCAGGTCATGCTGACGCTGCAGAACAACCCGGAGGCCTCGGTCGAACTGCCCGGCCTGCACGTCGCCGTCGAGCCGGTCGACGCCGGGGTCGCCAAGTTCGACCTGGAGTTCCTGCTGGAGGACGCCCGCGACGGGTCCGGCGCCCTCGCCGGGACCCTGGAGTACGCGCTCGACCTGTTCGACCGCGGCACCGCCGAGCGGCTCGCCGGCTGGTTCCGGCGGACGCTGGAGGCCGCCGTCGCCTCGCGCGGCGCCGTCACCGTCGAGGGGCTCGACCTGCCCGGCGCCGCCGCCGTCGAAGCGGCCGGGGACGCCGGGGCCGCCGGGGGGCCGACCGAGAAGCGGCTCGTCGCGTACGTCGTCGCCGCGCCCGGCCAGACGCTCGACCCCGAGGAGCTGCGCGCCCACATCCGGGAGAGCCTGCCTGAGTCGATGGTGCCCGCCGCCGTCGTCGTGCTGGACGAGATGCCGCTCACCCCGAACGGCAAGGTCGACGTCAAGGCGCTGCCCAGGCCCGAGCTGGCGCCCGCCCCGGCGACCGCGTACCGGGCCCCGTCCGGAGAGGCCGAGGAGACCGTCGCCGCGGTCTTCGCCGAGCTGCTCGGCGTGGACCGGGTCGGCGCGGACGACGACTTCTTCGCGCTCGGCGGCAACTCGCTGATCGCGATGCGCGTCGTCAGCCGCGTCCGGCGCGCGCTGGACGTGGAGCTGCCCGTGCGGGCGCTGTTCGAGGCGCCGACCGCGGCGGGCCTCGCCGCCCTCCTCGGGCGCGGCGGCCGCCCGGCCCGCCCCCCGCTGGAGCGGCGCGAGCGCCCGGACGTGGTCCCGCTGTCGTACGCCCAGCAGCGCCTGTGGTTCCTCAGCCGGTTCGAGGGGCCGTCCGCCACCTACAACGTGCCGACCGCGCTGCGCATCCGCGGCCCGCTGGACGCCGGCGCGCTCCGCGCCGCCGTCGGCGACCTGGTGGAGCGGCACGAGACGCTCCGCACGATCCTGCCGGACGCCGGGGGAGTGCCGCGCCAGCTCGTCCTCGACCCGGCCGCCGCCCGCCCCGAGCTGGAGGTCGTCGAGACGACCGAGGCGGAGCTGCCGACGCGGCTCGCCATGGCCGCCGGCTACGCCTTCGACATCACCGCCGAGCCGCCGCTGCGCACGCACCTGTTCCGGCTCGCGCCGGACGAGCACGTCGCGCTGCTGCTCATGCACCACGTCGGCGGCGACGGCTGGTCGATGGCCCCGCTCGCCCGCGACTTCATCACCGCCTACGCGGCGCGGGCGGGGGGCGAGGCGCCCGAGTGGGCCCCGCTGCCCGTCCAGTACGCCGACTACACGCTCTGGCAGCAGGAGCTGTTCGGTTCCGAGGACGATCCCGAGAGCTTGATCTCGCGGCAGATCGCGTACTGGAAGGACGCGCTCGCCGGGCTGCCGGAGGAGCTCGCGCTGCCGACCGACCGGCCGCGCCCGGCGGAGGCGTCCTACCGGGGCGGGACGCACGCGTTCGAGTTGGACGCCGGCCTCCACGCCGGCCTCCTCGCCCTCGCGCGGGAGAGCGGGGCCAGCCTGTTCATGGTCATGCAGGCCGCCTACGCCGCGCTGCTCACCCGCCTCGGCGCGGGCACGGACGTGCCGATCGGCTCGCCCGTCGCGGGCCGCACCGACGAGGCCCTCGACGACCTGGTCGGCATGTTCGTGAACATGCTCGTCTTCCGGACCGACACCTCCGGCGACCCGTCGTTCCGCGAGCTGGTGGGCCGCGTCAAGGAGACCGACCTGGCCGCGTACGCGCACCAGGACGTCCCGTTCGAGCGGCTCGTCGAGGTGCTGAACCCGCCGCGCCACCTGGCCCGGCACCCGCTGTTCCAGGTCGGGTTGACGTTCCAGAACAACCCCGAGGCGCGCCTGGAGATGCCCGGCTTCAGCGCCCAGGTGGAGCCGCTGAACGCCGGGGTGTCCCGGTTCGACCTGCTGATGATCCTCACCGAGCGGGCCGACGGCCTCGACGGCGAGCTGGAGTACGCCCTCGACCTGTACGACCCGGCCACCGCGCGGCGGCTCATCGAGCGGTTCGAGCGGTACCTGTCCGCGCTGCTCGCCGACCCGGACGCGCCCATCGGCGCCGCCGAGGTCCTGTCCGCGGAGGAGCGGTCGCTGATCCTCGGCGAGTGGGCCGGGGGCGCCGCCGCCCCCGTGGAGCGGGCCACGATCCCGGCGCTGTTCGAGGCGCAGGCTGCGGCCCGTCCGGATGCGCCCGCCGTCACGTTCG
>NZ_JBIQHY010000006.1:74870-123232 GCF_044508335.1 Actinomadura sp. | reverse complement strand
GCTGCTGTTGAGCGACGAGGAGAGGGTGGACATGGCGGCGGCCAGGACGGCCGCCGTGGCCGCCAGGGCGGCGCGGGTGCGGACGGTGCCCGCGACCAGGGCGCCCAGCCCGCCCGGACGCGCGGACGGGACGCCGGTCCGGCACGCCCAGGGCAGCGCGAGCCGCCCGGCCGCGGCCGCGATGAGCGCCGCGGCGGCCGGATGCGGCGCCGAGGCGAGGGCGGCGACCTGGATCAGCAGCGTCAGCAGCAGCGTGACGACGCCGAACGGGCCGATGTCGGACCGCTTCATGACGCCGAGGGCCTCGCCCGCCGGGCGGCCGCTGCCGAGGCCGTCCGCGAGGTCGGCCAGGCCGTCCAGGTGCAGGGCGCGCGTCGCCGCGGCGGTCGCGGCCACCGCGAGCGCGGCCGCCAGCGGGGCGGACAGGCCGAGCAGGCCGCCGGCGAGCAGCACCAGCGCGGCGGCGCCGCCGGTGATCAGGCCGGCGGCCGGGGCGAGCAGCATCGCGGCGCGCGCGGTGTCCCGGTCGGCCCGCGCCCGGCCCGCCGGGACGACCGTCAGCAGCGTGACCGCAAGCCGCAGCCCCTCGATCACCGGAGCTCCGCGACGCGTCCGGCCACGACCAGCGCGGCCTCCTCCGACTCGGCCGCGAGCCGCTGGTTGACCAGGCCGAGCATGTCGCGGAACGCCCGCCCCGACGCGGTCGACGGCACCAGGGAGAGGCCGACCTCGTCGCTGACCGCGACGACCCGCGCCGCCGTGTCCCGCCACGCGGCGACGAGGCCGTCGATGCGGGGGAGCACCAGGGACGGGTCGTCCCAGGCGCCGGTCTCGTCCATCGCGGCCGCGAGCCACGTGCCGAGGCCGTCCACCAGGACCGCGCCGGTCTCGGACGCCAGCACGTCCGCCAGACCGGTCGTCTCGACCGTGCGCCACCAAGCCGGGCGGCGGAGCCGGTGCGCGGCGACGCGCCGCGCCCACTCCGGGTCGCCGTCGCCCGCCGGGCCGGTCGCGACGTAGAGGACGTCCGGGCACGCGGCCAGGCGCAGTTCGGCCTCGGCCGACTTCCCCGACCGGCTCCCGCCCAGCAGCAGGGTGCGGAACGGGCCGGGCCGAGGCCGGGTCCAGAAGGCCATGCGGCGCTCCAGTTCGGCCTCGGACGGCAGCCGGTGGTCCACGTGCACGGCGAACACCCGCGTCGTGGACGCGACGGCCCCGGTGCGGCGCAGATACCCGAGGTGCTCCGGGGAGCCCGCGAGGTCGAGCAGGACGGCCGCGTACTCCGCCCCGGGAACCGGCTCCGGCCGCGCCCCCGGCCCCGCGGCCACCAGGACGAGGCCGCCGTCCGGGCCGCGCACCTCATACCCGCCGGGCACGTCCGTCCGCGGCAGTTCGTCCAGCGGCACACCGTCCACGCGGGCCGCGAACGGTTCGTGCCGGACGCCGGCGGCGCGCAGCCGGCCGCAGGACGCGCACCGGCACCCCGGCGCGGGCCAGCCCCGCGCCGCGGCGATGCCGCGGAGTTCGATGTCCATAACGGTCGGAACTCTACGGTTACGCTCGCCCTGGAACGATCGCGATGCCCCGCAGGAGGAGACCGGTGGGCAACCCCCCGAACGCGCCATGGCCCCACCAGCCGGGACCGCAGGGCCCGGGCGGCCCGCCGCCCTACGGCCCTCCTCCCCTCCCGCCGGGCGGACCCGCGCCGGCCGTGCCCGGCGGTTTCGGCCCCCCGCCCGGCCCGCCGCCGCCCCCGCGCAAGGGCGGCGGCGGAGGAATGGCGCTCGCGCTGGTCGGCGGCGGGCTCGTCCTCGTGCTGGTCATCGCCGCGGTGGTCGTGCTCGCCCTGCAGAGCGGCGACGACGGGGGCGGGGGCGGCGGCACCGGGCTGCGGGTCGGCAAGATCGCCGGAGGCGCGGAGGCCGCGCCGCAGGAGGACGGGAGCCTCGTCATGTCCCGGCCGGGGGTCGCCTCGCCCGTCGTCGAGATCTACGAGGACTTCGCCTGCCCGCCCTGCGGCGAGTTCGACCGCAGGCACGACCCCATGCTGAAGCAGCTGGTGGTCGCGGGACGCGCCAAGGTCGTGTTCCGCCCGATGGTGATCTTCGGCGAGAGCGTCCAGCCGGCGCACGACAACTCGCTGCGGGCGGCGGCCGCGCTGCGCTGCGTCGGCGACGGCGCGCACTGGCTCTCCTACCAGGACGCCCTCTACGAGCACCAGCCCAAGAGCGAGAGCACCACCGGCTACACCACCGGCGAGCTGCTCTCCGCGGCGGAGCCGCTCGGGCTGACCGGCGACGACTTCACGTCCTGCGTGAAGAACCAGAGCCACGCGGCGAGCGTGCAGGAGGTCAGCAAGGGCTACATATCGTCCGGCCTGCGGGGCACGCCCACCGTGCGGGTCAACGGGCGGACGCTGGCCTCGTCCGACACCGAGAGCCCCGAGGCGCTCCGCCGCGCCATCGAGGCCGCGTCCTGAACCGGCCCGCGAGCCGCTAGTCTCACCGCGACGAGGGAGGACGACGCGATGGCGTGGAGCTGGCGTTTGGAGAAGGCCGACGGACGCGCGGTCGGCATGTCGGAGGAGACCTTCTCCACCCAGGCGGACGCGGAGAGCTGGCTGGGGGAGAACTGGCGGGGACTGCGCGCCGACGAGGTCGACAAGGTCGTCCTGCTGGACGGCGAGACGCTCGTCTACGAGATGAGCCTGCTGGACCCGGAGTGAGCCGGGATCGCTGAACGGGGGCCGCGGGGCCGGAGCTCCGCGGCCCCCGTTCAGCGCCGGGCCGCGGCGCGCGTCAGGGGCGCTTGCGCGGGCTGACGGTCTTGGCGGGGTCGCGGATGACGACGTCGCCGAGGACGTCGTCGACGCGCTTCAGCACGTCGGCCTCCAGCTTCACCCCGGCGGCCTTCACGTTGTCGACCACCTGCTCGGGGCGGGACGCGCCCACGATCGCCGCCGACACGTTCGGGTTCTGCAGCGTCCAGGCGATGGCGAGCTGCGCCATCGACAGCCCGAGCTCGTCGGCGATCGGCTTCAGGTTCTGCACGCGGGTCAGCAGGTCGTCGTTCAGGTAGCGCTTGATCATGTCCGCGCCGCCCTTGTCGTCGGTGGCGCGCGACCCCTCCGGCAGCGGCTGCCCCGGCTTGTACTTGCCGGTCAGCACGCCCTGCGCGATCGGCGACCAGACGATCTGCCCGATGCCCTCGCGCTCGCACAGCGGGACGACCTCCGCCTCGATGACCCGCCACAGCATCGAGTACTGCGGCTGGTTGGACACGATCCGGTCGAAGCCCATCTCATCGGCGATCTTGAGGGCGCGCTCGATCTCCTCCGCCCGCCACTCCGAGACGCCGACGTACAGGACCTTGCCCTGCCGGACGAGGTCGTCGAAGGCGCGCAGGGTCTCCTCCAGCGGCGTCTCGTAGTCGAACCGGTGGGCCTGGTACAGGTCCACGTAGTCGGTGCCGAGACGGCGCAGGGAGCCGTGGATCGACTCGAAGACGTGCTTGCGGGACAGGCCCCGGTCGTTCATGCCGGGCCCGGTGGGCCAGTAGACCTTGGTGAAGATCTCCAGCCCCTCGCGGCGCTGCCCCTTGAGCGCGCGCCCGAGGACCTCCTCGGCGCGCGTGCCCGCGTAGGCGTCCGCGGTGTCGAAGGTGGTGATCCCCTCGTCGAGGGCCGCCCGCACGCACGCGCGCGCCGCGTCCTCCTCGACCTGGGAGCCGTGGGTGAGCCAGTTGCCGTACGCGATCTCGCTGATCTTCAGACCGCTCCGGCCCAGGTTTCGGAACTCCATGCCCTCGACCCTAGCCCGGAGATGATCGGCGAAACGCCGCCGGAACGTCCGGTGGAGGCCGCCGGCCCCGCGCCCGCCCCTGCCTCCCGGACCCCGCCGCTCAGACCCCGCCGCTCAGATCTTGTCGGTCTCGCCGATGCGCACCTGCGGGTTCGGGATCCGCAGCCGGCGGATCTGCATGGCGCGCATCGCGGCGTACATCCCGACGCCCTTGGCGTCCTCGCCGGGGTAGCGCTCGGCGGCCAGCTTCTTGATGCCGCGGCTGAGCAGCAGCCCCTCGCCGAACACCACGAGGAGCAGGACCGGCGGCGCGAACAGCACGAGCAGCCGGGCCGCGGGGATCGGCAGCATGCTCAGCAGCACGATCACGAACATGGCGTACATGAGGTACGAGCCCACGGTGCGGCGCGAGTCGACGTAGTTGCGGGCGAGCCGGCGCACCGGGCCCTTGTCCCGCTTGAGCAGGTGCTTCTCGTCGCCCTTGGCCATCCCCTCCCGGGCCTTGGCGCGCTCCTCCGCCAGTTGCGC
This sequence comes from Actinomadura sp., assembly GCF_044508335.1. NCBI lineage: Bacteria > Bacillati > Actinomycetota > Actinomycetes > Streptosporangiales > Thermomonosporaceae > Actinomadura > Actinomadura sp. Next base: position 118,904 of record NZ_JBIQHY010000006.1, on the reverse strand, counting down.
CCGGCGCCGCTTGTGGGCCTCCTTGCCGGTGGACGGGGCGGTGATGGGCTGGCGGCGGCGCTTCTCGGCGTCCCTCCGCTTGGGCGTGGGACGGCCCTTGCCGCCCGGCTTTACTACCTGAGGAGGATTCGCCGGGGCCTCAGGGGTACGACGCTTGAACACGGGATCAGCCTACCGGCTGCGAACATCATGGCTGCCTCGCGCGTTAACGCGTAGGGTGATAAGAACCCCAGCAGTGGTCATTGAGCCCAGTTCACGACTGAGGCGACAGCACGAAGGGACCGGCGCCGCGCGATGAGCGTGATGAAGCGAATGTCGATGATCTTCAAGTCCAAGGCGAACAAGGCATTGGACCGGATGGAAGATCCTCGGGAGACCCTCGATTACTCCTACCAGCGCCAGCTGGAGATGCTGCAGAAGGTTCGTCGCGGGGTCGCCGACGTCGCCACCTCGCGCAAGCGTCTCGAACTGCAGATCAACCAGCTCGAGCAGCAGCAGAGCAAGCTGACCGACCAGGGCAAGAAGGCGCTGCAGGTGGGCCGGGAGGACCTCGCCCGCGAGGCGCTGACCCGCCGCGCCGGGCTGGAGAGCCAGCTGAACGACCTGCGCGGCCAGTACCAGCAGCTCCAGGGCGAGGAGGAGAAGCTCACGCTCGCCTCCCAGCGGCTGCAGGCCAAGGTCGACTCCTTCCGCACGCGCAAGGAGACCATCAAGGCGACCTACACGGCCGCCGAGGCGCAGACGAAGATCAACGAGGCGTTCTCCGGCATCTCCGAGGAGATGGGCGACGTCGGCCTCGCGATCCAGCGCGCCGAGGAGAAGACCGACACGATGAAGGCGCGCGCCGGCGCGATCGACGAGCTGCTGGCCTCCGGCGCCCTGGAGGACTTCTCCGGCCCCAAGGACGACATCCAGGCCGAGCTCGACCGGATGGGCTCCGGGCCCGGCGTCGACCTGGAGCTGGAGCGCCTCAAGGCCGAACTCGGCCAGGGCCCCGCGCCCAAGGAGCTGAACCAGGGCACGCCGACCGCGCAGCCGCAGCAGCAGCAGCAGGACACCCCGCAGCAGGCCCCGTGGCCGAACAACCCCGGGGGTGCCCAGTGATCGTCCGCCTGATGGGCGAGGGCCAGCTGGACGTGGCCGAAGAGGACCTGTCCTCCCTCAACGCCCTCGACGCCGAACTGGAGTCGGCGATCGAGTCGGGCGACGAGACGGCGTTCCGCGCCGCGCTGCACGCCCTGCTGGAGAACGTCCGGAAGGTGGGCAAGCCGCTCCCGGCCGACAGCCTGGAGCCGTCCGAGCTGATCCTCCCCCCGGCCGACGCGCACATCGACGAGGTGCGCTCCATGCTCGGGGACGAGGGGCTCATTCCGGATTGACCCCCGCGAACGGGGGATCTGGGGGTGTTCCCCAGAACGACGCCGCGGGGCCCCGGGGGAGTGCCGGTCCGTTATGGACACTCAGGCACAAAACCCGGGTCTCGTGCGTTGATACAAATGAATAAGAGCAAGGAACTGGGGGTGGCCGCATGGCCAGGACGCGCTACGCCTCCGACCGGGGGCTGACATCGCGGATGCTCGTGACGATGTTCCTGCTGGGGCTGGTGTACGTCGTCTTCGTCGGAGCATTCTTCGTCTTCGTGCCCGAGTGGGCGTTCGTCGCGCTCGGCGTCGCGGTGGCCTTCCTGTTCGCGCAGTACTTCTTCTCCGACCGGATGACGCTGTTCGCCATGCACGGCCGCGTCGTCTCGCCCGAGGAGGCGCCGGAGCTGCACGGCGTCATCGACCGCATCTGTGCGATGTCGGACGCCCCGAAGCCGAAGGTCGCGATCGCCGACACCGACGTGCCGAACGCGTTCGCCACCGGCCGCAACCAGAAGAAGGCCGTCGTCTGCGTCACCACCGGGCTGCTGCGCCGGCTCGACCCGGTGGAGCTGGAGGGCGTCCTCGCGCACGAGATGGCGCACGTCGCGCACCGGGACGTCGCGGTCATGACGATCGCCTCGTTCCTCGGCATCTGCGCCGGGCTCATCACCCGCTTCGGGCTCCAGTGGGGCCTGTGGGGCGGGTTCGGCCGCCGCAGCAACGACCAGAACACCGGCCTGATCCTGCTCGCCGTGGTCGCGGCCAGCGCGCTCGCCTACGCGGTCAGCTTCCTGCTCACCCGCGCCCTGTCGCGGTACCGCGAGCTGTCCGCCGACCGCGCCGCCGCGCTGCTGACCGGCCGCCCGTCGGCCCTGGCCAGCGCGCTGACGAAGGTCAGCGGCGAGATCGCGCGGATCCCGACCAACGACCTGCGGTCGGCGCAGGCGTTCAACGCGTTCTTCTTCACCCCGGCGTTCGGCAAGGGCTTCAGCGTCTCCACGCTGTTCTCCACCCACCCGCCGCTGGACAAGCGCCTCGCGCAGCTCTCGAAGATCTCCGACCAGCTCAGCAGGGGAGTCTGATCCCGTGGGTTTCCTCGACACGCTGCTCGGCCGCTCCAAGCCGGTCAAGCCCGACCTCGACCAGATCTTCGGGCTGTCGTCGGCGGCGATCACGCTGGAGGCGGCGACGGGGTTCCGCCCGACGGGGCGCGGCTCGGTCTGCTTCCGCGCGGCGGAGGGCGGCGCGTTCGCCCGGCTGCAGGCCGACGTCCAGGAGCTGCTGGACGCCGACCAGGGCCCCAAGGTAGAGATCAGCAACGACTCCTACGGCTACACGTGGCTGCTCGCCACGCACCCTCCTGAGGAGCTGCCCGCCCTGGTCACCGACCTGCACGCGGTGAACTCGACCCTGGAGTCCGGCGGGTTCGGCCCGCACCTGCTGTGCTCGCTGGCGGGGTTCCGCGGCCCGGAGGGGCAGCGCCTCGCCCTCGTCTACCTGTACAAGCGCGGCACCTTCTACCCGTTCGCGCCGCTGCCCGGGGACAAGCGCGACAACGCGCTCGAGCTCCAGGTGCGCGGCGCGATCGGCGCCGACCTCCCCTTCGAGCAGGACCTCGGCCGCTGGTTCCCCGTCTGGGGCGCCCCCGGCCTGTGACTCGTTCCCGGTGACCCGTTCCCGGTGATCCGCCGCCTCTGATCCGTTTCTGCGTCATCGGACGCTGTGCGGCGGTCCATCGCGGTCTAACGTCGGGGCATGACGCCCTCCCGCGACACCGGCGAGCGGAGCCTGACGTGGCGGATGCTCGCCGCGATGGTCCTGGTCGCGCTCGTCTACGCGGCCGCCGCGCTGCCCGCGTTCCTGGCCGGCCCGGTCTGGGGCGCGGCGGCGGTGGCGGCCGCCGTGACCGTCGCGGTCTTCTCGGCGCGCGCGGCGGACGGGCTGGTCCTGCGCGCGATGGGCGCCCGCCGGGTGACCGCCGCCGAGGAGCCGGAACTGCACGCCGTCCTGGACCGGCTGTGCATGTCGTCCGGCCTGCCCAGGCCGCGGCTCGCCGTCTGCGCCGTGCACGCGCCCAACGCGTTCGCCGCCGGCTCCGGCCCCGGCTCGGCCGAGGTGTGCGTCACCGAGGGGCTGCGCGCCCTGCTCGGCCCGGCCGAGCTCGCCGCCGTCCTCGCGCACGAGACCGCGCACGTCGCCAACCGGGACGTGCTCGCCGGCTCGGTCGCCGAGTTCCCGAGCGCCGTCGCCGACCTCTTCCTCGGCTGGTGGGCGGACCTGTTCACCGCCCGCGGCAGAGGCGCGGCGAAGAGGTCCGCGGGCATGCTCGCCGGGGTCGTCCTGCTGCCCCTCGCCGCGGCGGCGGCGGTGCTGTACGCCGCCGGCACGCTGGTGCTCCTCGCCTTCTCGCGGCACCGGGAGCTGTGCGCGGACTCCACCGGGGCGCTGCTGACCGGGCGGCCCGCCGACCTCGCGTCCGCCCTCGAAAAGATCACCGAGGAGCTGCGCAGGTCGTCCCGGGAGGACCTGCGGGCGCTGCGCCCGGCGGGCCACCGCTCCGTGGTCGCCGCCCGCGGCTCCGGCGCGTCCGGCCTGCTGTCCACCCATCCGCCGCTGCGGCGGCGCCGCGAGCGGCTGGCCGCCCTGTCCTGGCGGCTCGCGGGCGGGGGCTGACGGTGGGCATCGTCGACGCCCTGCTCGGCCGGCCCGCGCCCGCCCCGCCCGGCGCCGGGCTGCTGCTCGCCCTGCCCGCCGCCGCGCCGGCGCTGGAGGCGGCGACCGGGTTCGTCCCGACCGGTGAGGGCGGCGTCTGCCACCGGCTCGTGGAGGGCGGGGCCTTCGGCGCGTTCGGGCGCGCGCGGCGGGAGGTCGCCCGGCTGCTGCCCGCCGGCGGGACCCGCCGGACGGAGACGGCCGACGACCCGCACGGGTGGGGCTGGACGCGCGTCACCCGCCCGCCGGGCGACTTCGGCGGGCTGGTCGCGGACCTGCACCTCGTCGAGGCGACCCTGGCCGCCGCCGGGTACGGGCGGTACCTGCTGTGCTCGGTCGCCCGCTTCCGCAGGGGCGAGGGGCTGCAGCGGCTCCTGCTCGTGCACGCGCCCGTCCGGGGAGCGTTCTACCCGTTCGCGCCGCGCCCGCCGGACGGCCCGCAGGACTCGCGCCGCCGCAACAACCTGGTCGAGACCCGCGCCCGGGACGCGCTCGCGGAGCACCTGCCCATGGAGCCCGACACGGCCCGCTGGTTCCCGGTGTGGGACGCCCCCGGGCTGTGAGGCCGGGGGCGTCCCGCGAGAACGGCTAGGGCAGGGCGAGCATCTGGTCGAGGGCGGCGCGGGCGTAGTGCGCGGTCTCCTCGTCCACCTCGATGACGTTCTGGACGTCCCCGGCGGCGAGCGACTCCAGCGACAGCACCAGGTGCGGCAGGTCGATGCGGTTCATCGTGGAGCAGTAGCAGACCGTCTTGTCGAGGAACATGACGTTCTTGTCCGGGTGGGCGTTCGCCAGCCGCCGGACGAGGTTCAGCTCCGTGCCGACCGCCCAGGACGAGCCGGGCTCGGCGGCCTCGATCGTCCGGATGATGTACTCGGTCGAGCCGATCTGGTCGGCGGCCGTGACGACCTCGTGCCGGCACTCGGGGTGCACCAGGACGTTCACGCCGGGGACGCGCTCGCGGACCTCGTCCACCGACTCCCTGGTGAACCGGCCGTGCACCGAGCAGTGCCCGCGCCAGAGGATCATCTTGGCGTCCCGCAGCTGCTGCGCGGTCAGCCCGCCCTCGCGCCGGTGCGGGCTGTAGACCACGCAGTCGTCCAGCGAGAAGCCCATGTCCAGCACGGCGGTGTTGCGGCCGAGGTGCTGGTCGGGCAGGAACAGGACCTTCTTGCCCTTGGCGTAGGCCCACTCCAGGGCGCGCTTGGCGTTGGACGAGGTGCACACCGTGCCGCCGTGCCGCCCGACGAACGCCTTGATGTCGGCGGAGGAGTTCATGTACGTGACGGGGACGACGTCGTCGGCGACGCCGGCGTCCTCCAGCACGTCCCAGCAGTCCTCGACCTGGTCGAACGTCGCCATGTCCGCCATCGAGCAGCCGGCGGCGAGGTCGGGCAGGATCACCCGCTGGTGCGCGGCGGTCAGGATGTCGGCCGACTCGGCCATGAAGTGCACGCCGCAGAACACCACGAACGGCGCCTCGGGCCGGGCCGCCGCCTTCTGCGCCAGCTTGAACGAGTCGCCCGTGACGTCGGCGAACTGGATCACCTCGTCCCGCTGGTAGTGGTGGCCGAGGACGAACACCCGGTCGCCGAGGGACGCCTTGGCGGCGCGGGCGCGTTCCACCAGCGCGGGGTCGGAGGCCGGCGGCAGCTCGCCAGGGCAGTCGACGCCGCGCTCGCTGTCCGGGTCGGCGCCGCGGCCGAGCAGCAGCAGCGGAAGGTCGCTTACCGGGGTGGTCATCGGGAGTCTCCCTTCGCGACGGAGGCTTATCGTCGCTTTGACGACTAATGATGGCACATCCTCGGGCCGGCGGTACTGTGACGTAGAACGCACCGCGTTCCGGTGTTAGACCCGGCCGATAAGCGGAATGGGCTGCCGGGGAGGTACGTTGTCCTACGGGAAGAGGCGTACGACGTCCTCGGACAAGCGACAGGCCGCCGCACCGCGGCGCAGCGAGACCCGGGAGCTGAACACATGACGGTTTCAGGCGAGACCACGCAGGAGACCACGCAGCAGGGCGTCATCCTCACCGACGCCGCCGCCGAGAAGGCCAAGGGCCTGCTCGAGCAGGAGGGCCGCGACGACCTTGCGCTGCGTGTCGCCGTGCAGCCGGGCGGCTGCTCCGGCCTGATCTACCAGCTCTTCTTCGACGAGCGGGAGATGGACGGGGACCTCGTGCAGGACTTCGGCGGCCTGAACGTGCGCGTCGACCGGATGAGCGCGCCCTACCTCACCGGCGCCACCATCGACTTCGTCGACTCGATCGAGAAGCAGGGCTTCACGATCGACAACCCGAACGCGTCGGGTTCCTGCGCCTGCGGCGACTCCTTCAACTGAGCGTCCGCGACGCGAGCGGGACGTCCGCGGAGGGCGGTCCGGGCCGGTGCCCGGGCCGCCCTTTTCGCGTCTTCCCGCTGCGCTCCGGCGGTGGTCCGTGGTGCGATGGGGAAGTACTAGTCTTGCCGGGTTCGAAACAGCCGGTGAACAGCCGGACGACCACGACGAGGAGAGCGACGCCGTGCGCATCGCCGTGACCGGTTCCATTGCGACCGACCATCTGATGACCTTCCCCGGAAGGTTCACCGACCAGCTCCTGCCCGACCAGCTGGACCGGGTGTCGCTGTCCTTCCTGGTGGACGAGCTGGAGATCCGCCGCGGCGGCATCGCCGCGAACATCTGCTTCGGCATGGGCAGCCTCGGCAAGGAGTCGATCCTCGTCGGCTCGGTCGGCGACGACTTCGCCGACTACCGGTCCTGGCTCGAGCGGCACGCGGTCGACACCGAGTCCGTGCACGTGTCGGAGATCCACCACACCGCCCGGTTCCTGTGCACCACCGACCAGGACCAGAACCAGATCGCCACCTTCTACGCCGGCGCGATGAGCGAGGCCCGGTCCATCGAGCTGAAGCCCGTCGCCGACCGCGTCGGCGGCCTCGACCTCGTCGTCGTCAGCCCCAACGACCCCGACGCCATGCTCCGGCACACCGACGAGTGCCGCACCCGCGGCATCCCGTTCGCCGCCGACCCGTCCCAGCAGCTCGCGCGCATGGACGGCGCCGACGTCCGCCGCCTCATCGACGGCGCCGCGTACCTGTTCAGCAACGACTACGAGAAGGCGCTCGCCGAGGAGAAGACCGGCTGGAGCGGCGAGGAGATCCTGTCCCGCGTCGGCGTCCGCGTGACCACCCTCGGCGCCAAGGGCGTCGTCATCGACCGCGCGGGGGAGGAGGGCGTGCACGTCCCCTGCGTCCCCGTCGAGAACATCGCCGACCCGACCGGCGTCGGCGACGCGTTCCGCGCCGGATTCCTGTCCGCGACCGCGTGGAGCCTGCCGCTGGAGCGCGCCGCGCAGGTCGGCTGCGCCATCGCCGCGTACGCGCTGGAGGCCGCGGGGCCGCAGGAGTACGCGCTCGCCCGCGGCGACTTCCTCGACCGGTTCGCCGCGGCCTACGGCCAGGACGCGGCCGACGAGATCGCCCCGCACGTCAGCTGCCCGCACCCGTGACCCGACGCGTTCGGAGGGCCGCGCGCGGCGCGGCCCTCCGAACGCGGTCAGTACGTCCGGCGTATGTGGAAGCCCCAGCCGCCCTGCTCGAGCGTCTCCTCGCCGACGAAGTCCTGGGACTTCATGCGGCACCAGGCGGGCACGTCGGTGCGCGCGGCGTCGTCGTCGGCGAGGACGGCGACCACCTGGCCGACCGGCACCTCGCGGATCCGCTCGGCGAGCATGATGATCGGGATCGGGCACTTGCGGCCGAGCGCGTCGATGACGAGCACGGGCGGCGGGCCGGCGGGGGGCGCCTGGCCGGGCGGCGGCGCGCCGTCGGGCGGCGGCGTCCCGTTCCTGGCGCGGCCTCGGAACCTCATGGGCGCGACCGCCTCCCCGTCTCGAAGGTGTTCATCGTCCGGCCGTCCTCATCGTCTCGCGCAGGCGGGCGACGGCGCCGGGGAGCACGGTGAGGAACCGGTCGACGTGCGCCGCGTCGACGCCACGCGGCAGCGATACCCGCACGTTCCCATGGGTAACCACTCCCATCGCCTCCAGCACGTGACTGGGACGAAGCGTATCCGCCGTGCACGAGCTGCCGGACGAAACCGCGAAACCCAGCCGGTCCAGTTCGGTCAGCAGCGCCTCGCCCTCGACGTACAGGCACGAGAACGTCACCAGGTGCGGCAGCCGCCGGACCGGGTCGCCCACCACCTCCACGTCGGGGACCCGCCGCGGCACCTCCGCGCGGATGCGGTCCACCAGCGCCGAGACGCGCGGCGCGTCCGCCGCCATGTCGGCACGGTACGCCTCCAGCGCGGCCGCCGCCGCCGCGATGGCCGGAACGTTCTCGAATCCGGGGACGCGGCGCCCCTCCCGCTCGTCGTCCGGCAGCGGCGAGCGCCACCGGACGCCCTTGCGGACGGCGAGCACCCCGACGCCGGCCGGGCCGCCCCACTTGTGCGCGCTGCCCGCGAGGAACGACCAGCCGCCGGGGACGTCCGCCCGCCCGAGCGACTGGGCGGCGTCCACGAACAGCGGGACCCGGGCGGCGCGGCACGCCTCCGCCGCCTCGGCGACGGGCTGGACGGTGCCGACCTCGTGGTTGGCCGACTGCAGGCACGCGAGCGCGGTGTCCGCGCGCAGCGCCGCGGCGAACTCCGCCGGGTCGACGCGGCCCGCGCGGTCGACGCCGACGACGGTGACCTCGCCGCCGTCGCGCTCGTGCCGCTCGGCGGCGTGCAGCACGCTGGAGTGCTCCACGGCGCTCACCACCAGGTGCCGGCCGACCCGCCGGCGCGCCTGGAGCCCCCCGAGGACCGCCAGGTGCACCGCCTGGGTGCCCGACGAGGTGAACGACACCTCGTCGGGGCGCGCGCCGAGGACGCCGGCGACGCGCGCGCGGGCCCGGTCCAGCACCAGCCGGGTGGCGCGCGCCCTGCCGTACAGCCGGGCGGGATCGGCCCACGCCGCGTCCAGCGCCTCGAGCAGCGCCGCGCGCGCCGCGGGGTGCGGCGGCTCGGTGGACGCCGCGTCGAAGTAGGCGGCGTCTGCGCGGGAGGCGCCGGAGGGGCCGCCCGCCGTGCTCGGATCTGCCACGCTGAAACACTAACCGGGCACCCGATCGGGGGTGTGCGCGACCCTCGCGCTAGGGTGTCCACCACACGTGTAAACAGTGATCTCACCGCCCGGCCGACCGGGCTTCATCCGTGGGGAAGGCATTCCGTGAGTCCGACCCGCTCTGGGGAGCGGCGTACGCCTGTGCGCAGTCGCCGCGCATTGAGAAGCGCCGGTGCGCTAGGGCTGCTTGCGCTGTCCGCGACCGGCTGCAGTGGTACCCGGCTGGGCCTGCCCGAGCCGATCAGCGTCCAAGGCGAGCGCATGCTGCACCTGTGGCAGGGCTCCTGGATCGCGGCGTTCGCGGTCGGGGCCGTCGTCTGGGGCCTGATCATCTGGGCGATCCTGTTCCACCGGAAGCGCTCCGACGACCTGCCGCCGCAGGTCCGCTACAACATGCCGATCGAGATCCTCTACACGGCGGTCCCGTTCGTCATCATCGCGGTCCTGTTCTACTTCACCGCCCGCGACGAGAACTTCGTCGAGAAGACCACCGACAACCCGCAGGTGGTCGTCGACGTGACCGGGTTCCAGTGGAGCTGGCGGTTCGACTACAAGCAGGGCGACGAGACCGTCGCCTCCGTCACCGGGGTGCCGGTGGCCCCCAACGGGCCCGCCTACGGCAAGCCCGTCCTGACGATCCCCGCCGGCAAGACCGTCCGGGTGCGGCTGCACTCCGACGACGTCATCCACTCGTTCTGGGTACCCGCGCTGATCTACAAGAAGGACGTCATGCCGGGGTACACCAACGAGTTCGAGTTCACGGCGACCAAGCTCGGCACCTACGAGGGCCGCTGCGCCGAGCTCTGCGGCGTCGACCACAGCCGGATGCTGTTCCAGCTGAAGGTCGTGACGCCGGAGCAGTACGACAAGTTCATCGCTGATTCGAAGCAGCGACTGGCCGCGGGAGGTGGCAAGTGACCGCCACGAGTCACGCCCCGAGCGCTCCGATCACCGCGCCGCGGACGAGCAAGGGGCGCCTCATCGCCTCCTGGCTGTCGTCCACCGACCACAAGGTGATCGGCTACCTCTACCTGATCACCTCGTTCTTCATGTTCCTGTTCGGCGGCGTGCTGGCCCTTATCATCCGCACGGAGCTGTTCGATCCGGGGCTGCAGGTCGTCAGCAACGAGCAGTTCAACCAGCTGTTCACGATGCACGGCACGATCATGCTGCTGATGTTCGCGACGCCGCTGTTCGCCGGCTTCGCCAACGTCATCATGCCGCTGCAGATCGGCTCGCCGGACGTGGCGTTCCCGCGGATGAACATGCTGGCGTACTGGCTGTTCCTGTTCGGCAGCCTGATCGCGCTGTCGGGCTTCCTGACCCCCGGCGGCGCGGCCAGCTTCGGCTGGTTCGCCTACGCCCCGCTGTCGGACGCGGTCCGCTCGCCAGGCGTGGGCGGCGACCTCTGGGTGATGGGCCTGGCCATGTCGGGCTTCGGCACCATCATGGGCGGTGTCAACTTCATCACCACGATCCTGTGCATGCGGGCGCCCGGCATGACGATGTTCCGGATGCCGATCTTCACCTGGAACGTCCTGCTGACCTCCATCCTGGTGCTGCTGGCCTTCCCGCCGCTGGCGGCGGCGCTGCTGGCCCTTGAGGCCGACCGCAAGCTCGGCGCGCACATCTTCGACGCCTCGCACGGCGGCGCGCTGCTGTGGCAGCACCTGTTCTGGTTCTTCGGGCATCCGGAGGTCTACATCATCGCCTTGCCCTTCTTCGGCATCGTGACGGAAGTCCTCCCGGTGTTCAGCCGCAAACCGGTCTTCGGCTACATCGGCCTGGTCTTCGCGACCATCAGCATCGCGGGCCTGTCCATCACCGTGTGGGCCCACCACATGTTCGTCACCGGCCAGGTGCTGCTGCCGTTCTTCTCCTTCATGTCGTTCCTCATCGCGGTGCCGACCGGCATCAAGTTCTTCAACTGGGTGGGAACGATATGGCGAGGACAGCTCACGTTCGAGGCGCCGATGGTGTTCTCGCTCGGCTTCCTCGTGACGTTCCTCTTCGGCGGGCTGACCGGCGTCATCCTGGCGTCCCCGCCGATGGACTTCCAGCTGTCGGACACCTACTTCGTGGTGGCGCACTTCCACTACGTCGTCTTCGGCACCGTCGTGTTCGCGATGTTCTCGGGCTTCTACTTCTGGTGGCCCAAGTTCACCGGCAAGATGCTGAACGACCGGCTCGGCCACGTGCACTTCTGGATGCTGTTCATCGGCTTCCACGGCACGTTCCTCGTCCAGCACTGGCTGGGCGCCTCGGGCATGCCGCGCCGGTACGCCGACTACGCGGCCGAGTTCCACGGGCTGAACGAGGTCTCGACCATCTTCTCGTTCCTGCTCGGCGCCTCCATGCTGCCGTTCTTCTACAACGTCTACATCACGTGGAAGAAGGGCAAGAAGGTCGACGTGGACGACCCGTGGGGCTACGGCAACTCGCTGGAGTGGGCGACGTCGTGCCCGCCGCCCCGGCACAACTTCAACTCGATCCCGAAGATCCGTTCCGAGCGGCCGGCGTTCGACCTGCACCACCCCTACGTGGGTGCGAAGGGCGAGCTCGCCGGGACGAAGGGGGAGTAGCCGATGCGCGTCCAAGCGTTCATGTTCTACGGCACGGCGGTCTTCTTCCTCGCCACCGACGTCGTGTACTGGCTGTGGTCGAACGACTGGACGGGCACCTCGGTGCTCGGGCTGGCCGTCGGCCTCGCCGGGCTCATCGGGTTCTACATCCACTTCACGGTGCGCCGCCTCGAGCGCGCGAACGCGGGCCCGCTGTACGAGGACGACCCCGAGGGCGAGATCGCGGACGCCGCCGGCGAGGTGGGCTTCTTCAGCCCGCACAGCTGGTGGCCGCTGTTCGTGGCGCTGTCGGCCGCGGCCGTCGCGCTCGGCATCGTGTTCGGCTGGTGGCTCGTCATCTTCGGCGTCTGCTGCGCGATCCTGACCACGCTCGGTCTGGTCTTCGAGTACTACCGGGGTCATTTCGCCCACTAGTCGGTAAAAGAACCCCATCAAGGGCCGGTGTCCGCATTTAGCGGGTACCGGCCCTTTCACATACTGGGCGCCGTTCCAGCGACCGGGCTGGGCAGGCGGACCGATCGCCCAGGAGGACGACCGGGGGGACCACATGCGGGTGGGGGGCTCGGGACCGGGATGCGGGGGGCGGCGCGCCGCCGCCGTGCTCGTAGGCGCGACCGTCGTGGCGGGGGCCGCGGCGTGCTCGGGGCGCGAACCGGACGCCGTGGAGACCGTGCGGCTCGCGGTGTCGCCCGCGAGCGGCGGCGGGAAGCTCAAGCCGGACAGCCGGATCGACGTCCGTGCGCAGCGCGGGACGATCGAGAACGTCACGGTGTCGACGAAGGACGGCGTGGTCGAGGGCGACCTCAGCGCCGACCGGACGCAGTGGCGGTCGCGCTGGTCGCTGGAGCCGGGCAGGACGTACACCGTCGCCGCGACGGCGCTCGGTGAGGACGGCAAGACCAGGACGGTCTCCAGCCGCTTCACCACCGCCGAGGTCGAGAAGACCAACGACGTGACGATCGAGGCGCCCTACGACAAGGAGACGGTGGGCGTCGGCATACCGATCGTCATGAACTTCGAGCGCCCGGTGAAGGACCGGGCGGCGGTCGAGCGGGCGCTGGAGGTCACCGCGGACAGGACCGTGGAGGGCGCCTGGCACTGGTTCGGCGACCAGCAGGTCGTGTTCCGCACCAGGCAGTACTGGCCCGCCCACACGAACGTGAAGTTCACGGCGCACCTCAGCGGCGTGCGCACCGGCGGGAACGTGTACGGCGGCCGCAACTACTCCGTCGACTTCAAGATCGGCGACTCGCACGTGTCGACGGCGGGCGAGGACACCCACAAGATGGTCGTGATGGTCAACGGCAAGAAGGCCCGCACCATCCCGACCAGCATGGGCAAGGGCGGCGCGCGCATGTACACGACCACCAACGGGGTCCACCTGACGATGGCGAAGGAGGACCCCACCACCATGACGTCGGAGTGGATGGGCATCAGTCCCGGAAGCCCCGGCGGCTACAGCCTGACCGTGTACAAGGCCGTGCGGATCTCCAACAGCGGCGAGTACGTGCACAGCGCGCCGTGGTCCGTCGGCTCCCAGGGGCACGAGAACGTCAGCCACGGGTGCATCAACATCAGCCCGTCCAACGCCAAGTGGTTCTACAAGCTCAGCCAACGCGGCGACGTGGTGAAGGTGACCGGCAGCAAGCGGGAGCTGGAGCCCGACAACGGCTGGGGCTACTGGCAGCTCGGCTGGAACGACTGGGTGAAGGGCAGCGCGCTGAAGCGGCCGGTGACGACCGCGCCGCACGCGGACGCGGCGACGCTGTCCTCGCAGCAGGGCCGGAACCCCGAGGCGCCGGCGAAGCAGGGCGCCGAGGGGAACTGACCGCCGCGCGTCCCGCCGCCGTGCCCGTTCAGCGGAGCGGCGGCGGGACCCCGACCCCGTTCATGCGCGCCCAGTCGCGGGCCATCGCGATCCGGTCGGGCCCGGACGGGTGCGTCATCCAGAGGACGTACTCCAGGGCGTCGGGGCTCAGGTCGGAGATGTTGCGCACCGACAGCTCGTGCTGCATGGACACGAACGTCGACGGGTCGCGGGTGAGGTTCAGCGCGTGCGCGTCCGCGCGGGCCTCGATGCGCCGGCTGACCAGGTTCTGCACGGGCGCGGCGAGCTGCGTCCCGGCGGTGACGAGCGCGAGCAGCAGCGCGATGGTGCGCGGGTCCGCCGCGCCGCGCCGGCCGTCCGGCTCGTCCGGCGCGCCGCCGGGATCGACCCCCGCGCGCCGCAGGAGCCGCGGAGAGGTCATCAGGAGGTAGAGGAGGCACAGGGCCCCCGCGATGCCCAGCGCGCCCACGAGCGTGCCCCACAGGACGTCGTCGCGTTTGGCGTGGCCCAGCTCGTGCCCCACGATCGACTCGATCCGCGGGCGCGGGGACCTCAGCAGCGTGTCGTAGAGGACGATGCGGCGCGTGGAGCCGAACCCGGACACGTAGGCGTTCAGCGACGTCGTCCGGCGGGAGGCGTCCGCGACCAGGACGTCCTTCACGGGCACTCCGTCCCGCTCCGCCATCGCGAGGAGCTCGGTGCGCAGCCGCCCCTGCCGCAGCGAGTGGAAGTCGTTGAACACCGGCTCGACGACCACCGGGTAGATGAACGACACCAGCACCACGAGGAGGAATCCCCCGGCGGCGGCGCCCGTCCACCAGTAGCGGGGGAACCGGCGGACGAGGGCGTACAGGAGCAGCAGCGCGATCGTGCAGATGACCCACGTGACGCCGAGCGACTTCAGCTGGTCGACGAGCCACGCGGGCCGGCTCTGCGTGGACAGCCCGTACCGGCGCAGCACCGACTCGCGCCACACGTCGAACGGCAGCCCGGCGACGCGCAGCAGCGCCGTCAGCGCCGCCGCCGCGACCATGACCTTGAGGGGGCGGCGCCGGGTGCGGGCGGTGACCAGGCCGATGAAGCGGGCGCCGAGCGGCGTGAAACCGAGGACGAGGATCACCGCGACGCCGGCCAGGAGCCCCGCGTACGCGGGCGGGTTGACGGCCGAGTCGAACGCCCTGGAGCGGGCGATCTCGGCCGGCGTGAAGTCGAGCGCGGGATCGGCCCGCACGCGGCCGCCGGGCACATGCCCCGGCAGCGGGTTCCACGGGGTGGTCAGCGCGAGGACGGCCGCGACGGCGGCGAACAGCACGGCGGCGGCGACGGCCGCGGCGACGCGGGGCCGCCGCGCCCGCGCGGCACCGGACGCTCCGCCCTCCGCGCTCTCGCCCCGCGCCTCGCCCGCCCGCTCGTCCGCCCGTTCGTCCGCCAGGTCCTTCATGGGGGGACGGCCCCCGGCGTCCTCCGGATCGCTTCGCTCGCTCATCTGAGCAGCTCCTTCTTCACGTAGTCGCGCCAGAGGGCGGTGAAGCGGTCCCGGGTGAGACCGAGCACGTCGCGCAGCGCGGCGGCCTCCGAGACGCGCCCGGCCGTCCGGTAGAGCCGGACGAGCGCCGCCTCACCGTACCGGTCGGCGACCATCCGGCAGGCGAGCCAGGACTCCTGGTACGCCTGGGACAGGCGCGGGGAGCCGCCCGCGAACGCGGCCGCCGCAGGCAGCGCGGCCGGGACCCGCCCCGCGGCGACCTCGCGGCGCAGCTCGCCCGCCGCCGACCGCACGCTGATCTTGACGCGCCGGTACCCGACGTAGTCGGCGAAGCCCTCGATGAGCCACAGCGGGGTCCGCCGGTCGCGGGCGCCGCCCATGGCGACGTGGGTCAGCTCGTGGGTGAGGACGACGTCGCGGCCGAGGCCGTTGAGGCGGCCGAAGGTGCCGGGGGAGACGATGACGCGGTCCTCGCCCCGGCCGGCGCCCGCCGCCGGCACGACGGTCGCGAGCGCGGCGATCTCGTCGAGGCTCTGGCCGGGGCCCGCGAGCGCCGACGCGAGGGCCGTGTCCGCGGGGACGAGGGCGACGACCCGCTGCGCCCACCCGCGGCCGACGACGCTCGTGACGACGGGCACGGCGGCGTCCAGGCGCTCGGCGATGCCTTCGAGGCCGCCCGCGTCGCCTATGACGAGGCCGGCGCGGCCCTTCACCACGCTCAGGGGGCCGCCGTCCCAGATGCAGGCGTCGTCGGTGAGCCCGTGGGACGCTCCGTCCCCGACGACCGTCCAGGAGCCCGAGCGCGGCGCCAGGGCGAGGTAGCGGGTGCGGGCCGCGTAGCCCCTGTCGTAGCCGCGCAGCCTGTAGCGCATCTCCGTGCGGACGACGGCGCCCCTCCCGTCCGCCGCCTGGGTGGCGACGACGCGCTCCTGCCAGCCCTCCAGGGGAAGCCTGCGGAGGTTGTCGAACATGCGGGACTGGACGTCCTGGAACGCCCGGGGCGCACTGCCGACCGTGGCGAGGAAGGCGGCGCGGTCGCCGTCCCGCACGGCTCGCGCGCGGTTGGCGAAGAGGGGGGCGGCGGCCTCGGGCGCGAACGCCCCGGCCGCGCCGGACGGATCGCCGCGGGAGGCGCGGTCCCGCGGCGGCGCGCCGCCGCCCGGCCGGGCGCCGAGGAGGCCGGCGCCGCCCGCCAGCAGCGCGGCGGCGCCGCCCGCGCCGAGGGCGAGGACCCTGCGCCGCGACAGGGAGCCCCCGCGCTCCGGACCGTCCTCCATGGCCGCGATCCTATGCAGCCCGCGCCGCCCGGAGCGCCGTCATGACCGGTAGTCGGGGTATCCGTAGCCGACGACGTCGTCGGCCGAGCGCTTCTTGATCTTGACGGCGTTGCCGGTGTTGCCTTCGACGGCCTCGATGGTGTCGCCGTCGATCTTCTTGACCACGATGCCGACGTGCCGGATGTCCTTGACGGCCTTGCCGCCGCTCCACGCGTAGAAGACGATCGCGCCGGGCCGCGGCTCGGTGCCCCAGCGGCCGTGCTGCCGGAACCAGCGGGCGTGGGCGACCGTCCAGGCGTCGATGCCGATCTGGTCGGTGAAGCCGAGCTGCTCGCCGACCCAGGAGACGAACATGTCGCACCACTGCGCGTCGCTGTAGCCGCTGATGGAGCCGCCGTCGCGGGCGACGGTCTCCTTGGCGCGGGCGGTGCCCATGTACCACTTCTGGAACTTGGTCTCGCCGCCGCCGTCCTCGGTGACGCCCACCTGCGACTTGGCGATCTCGATGGCCTCCTCGGCGGTGGGCCGCGCGTCCCCGGACTTCCCGGGGGCGGCCGCCTTCGGCTTCTTCACCGGCCCGCCCCGCGGGCGCTGGCCGTCCGGGCTCTTCCCGGGCTTCCCGGGGGCCTTCTCCGCCGTCCGGGCCGATCTGTCCTTGGACGCGCCCTTGGACGAGCCGCCGGCGGCCTTCTTCGCCGTGGTGACGCCGGCCGCCGCGGCGGCCGCCGGCGCGGAGGCGAACGGCAGGACGGACGCCTGCGCGGTGGCCGCGGCGGTGCCGAGCACGGCGGCGCCGACGAGCACGCCGCCGGTCGTCCGCCAGGTGACGGACAGGGTGGAGGGCTTGCGGTGCTTGCCCGCTGTCTTCTTGCGATGTGCGCCTGGCACGGGGGGACATCTCCTCGACTTCCATGCCGCCTACCGGGTTAGCTGACGGGTTCGGGCGTGGAAGCCGCCCTACGGCCGCCCATGGCGGGCATGCCGATTCACCCCGAAAAAGGACACGATGGGTCCCCGGCTCCGCGTCCGGGCGCGCGTGTGCGCGCGGCGGACCGCGGACTCGGCGGTGGCGTGCCGGAGGGCACGCCGGTTCGGATGGGGGCTCCGCGGGACGGGGGCGTCCGCGGAGTGCAGTGTGCTCGGGCGTGGCCGCGCGTCGGGCGGCCACGCCCAGGCAACGCTGCGGAACTCACTCCTTCGTTCTTCCAGACGCCTACCGGGTTAGCTGACGGGTTCGGGCGTGGAAGTGGCCCTACGGCGGGCTCTACCGGAACGGGGCCGGGAGAGACGCACCGATTCACCCCGGGTGCCGGAATGCCCGTCCGGGAGGTCTCCCGGACTCCGGCGGTGTGGGTCCCCGGTTCCGCGTTGACGCGGACTCGGCGCTGCCGCTGCGTTCCTGGGGGCGAGATGGGGCCCGGCGCGGGACCTGTCTCCCGCGTGCGAACGAGCGGCTCCTGATGTTGTGCGCGGACGCCGGCCGTTGCCGGGGCGTCCTGGGGGCCTGACCCGCGAGGACCGCCGTGGCTGCGCTCTCAGCGCCATGCACGCCGTGAGCGTGCGCACGGTGGCCGGGCCGGCCGCGGTCCGGGGGCGGACCGCCGCGGCACCGTCCGGTGCCGCTGGACGGCACGTGGATCGTGTCGCCCGGGGAGGGAGGACGGCGCGTGGCTCGCGCCGCCGGTACGCGGCGGCTGGATGCGCCGCGTGGGACCGAGGCGCCTGGTGGGCGCCGCGGGGCCACGGCGTCTGGAGGGCGCCGGGGTGGTGACAAGGTACCAAAGCCCCAACAGAAGGCAAACCCCCCCAAAATCAACAACGGACCAGGTCAGACCTGGTCCGTCGTCGGGGAGAGCTCCGTCACACCCGCGAGGGGCGTGCGGGGCGGGGCGTCAGGGGCGCCCGGCGCCGTAGTAGTTGCTCAGGTAGTAGCCCGAGGTGATGCTGACCACCTCGACGGTCTTGCCGGTGCGCGGGGCGTGGATCATCTTGCCGCCGCCCACGTACATGCCGACGTGGCCGAGGCCGCTGAAGAAGACCAGGTCGCCGGGCTGCAGGTCGCTCTTCGCCACCCGCTTGGTCGCGGCGTACTGCGAGTTGGTCGTGCGGGTGATGTTGACCCCCGCGGCCGCCCACGCCTTCATCGTGAGGCCGGAGCAGTCGTAGGAGTTCGGGCCCTCGGCGCCGTACTGGTACGGCTTGCCGAGCTGCGCGTAGGCGAAGTCGAGCGCCTTGCGGGCCGGGCCGCTGGCCGGGCCGTTGTAGGTGCCGCCGGTGCCGCCCGAGGACCCGCCGGAGGAGGTGCCGCCGCCGAGGCTGCGCAGCAGCTTCTTCTGCTTGGCGACCTCCTTGTCGAGCTTGTTCTTCTTCGCCTGCAGCTCCTTGGTCTTGGCCTTGACCTCGTCGAGGGCGGTCTTGGCCTGCGACTCCTCGCGGCGGAGCCGCTGGGCGGTCGCGAGGAACTGGGTGAGCTGGGAGCTGCGCTCGTGCGACAGGTGGGAGAACACGGCCGCCTGGTCGAGGATCGCCTGCGGGTCCTTGCTGCCGACGAAGCCCGTCACGTCCGCGGAGTCGCCGTTCTTGTAGGCGGCGGCCGCCATCTGGGCGATCTTGGAGCGCTGCTCCTCGAAGGCCGCCTGCTCCCGCTTGGCCGCGTCCGCCGCGTTGTCGAACTTCTTCTTGGCGACCTTGAGCTTCTCCCGGAGCTGGTTGTACTGCTCGACCAACTGGTCCGTCTGCTCGGCGAGCTTGGTGAGCTTCTTCTGGACCTGCGCCCTGGTCGGCTTGGGGTCGGCGTGCGCCGCCATCGGGGGAGACGCGAGGGAGGCCGTCAGGGTGAGGCAGGCGACGGCCGCCATGCGGCGCGAAGCGCCTCTTCTCGCCGAGCCGCCTCTCCGGTCACGCCCCTTCGCTGGTGCCCCGATGAGATCTTTGGCCACGGTCGGTTTCGCCCCTCTCGTCCACGACGTCAGCGGACGACATTAGCGACGGGCAACACCCGTCACAACCGGTTCGTCACTCTTTAATTGACATCGACGATCATTGTCTCGTTTTCGTGACGAAATGATCACGGAGTGCGACCCGTCCCTTATCGCAGCCTTATGGCTTCCTTATGCCGGTGCGGCCTAGGACCGGCCCAGCCGGCGCAGCAGGAGCGTGGACGGGCAGGGCCGGGCGTCGGCGCGGCGGGCCGCGTCGGCGACCTCGCGGTCCGAGGACACCACGACCACGGGGCGGCCCGGCGGCTCGGCCCGCACCAGCTCGGCGATCAGCTCGTCCGCCGTCTGCCCCGGGGCGCTGAACTTCACCCGCACGCCGCGCGGCGCCGCGATCGCCACCGGCGCGTCCAGCTCGGCGCCGTCGAACACGCACGTCACCTCCGCGCGGGTCTGCGCCGCGAGCCCGCCGAGCCCGGACACCAGCCGGTTGCGCTGGTCCGCCAGCGGCAGCTCGCCGTACCCGGTCTTCGTGACGTTGTAGCCGTCCACCACCAGGTGCACCTGCGGCAGGGTCAGCAGCCGGTCGAGCAGCTGCGGGTCGCCGTCGGACAGCGCCCGGCCGGGCAGCGCCCGGTGCGCCTGCCCGCCGACCAGGTCGGCGGGGCGCCCGATCGTGGACGGCAGCGCCAGCTCGCGGCGGACGCCCTGCGCCGCGTCCACGAGCGTGTCGAGCAGCATCCGCAGCCGCACGTCGTCGACGTTGCGGCCCTCGCGCGCGGCCCGCTTGGCGGCCTCCGCGGCGGCCTCCGCCCGCGCGGCGCGGGCCCGCAGCCTCCGCAGCTCCTTCTCGGACGCGGCGGTCGACTCGCGCGCGGCGGCCAGCTCCCGCTCGCTCTCGGCCGCGAGCGCGTCCGCGCGCTCCTCCGCCGCCCGGAACCGGGTGCGGGCCTCGTGCAGCTTGCGGCGCAGCTCGGCCACCTCGGCCTTGGTCTCGCGCAGCTCGGCGCGCACCTTGTCCAGCTCGGCGGAGCGCGCCGCACGCGCGGTGGCCAGCTCCTCCCGCAGCGCGGCGACGCGCCGCTCGGCGGCCTCCTCCTCCGACGCGGTCGCGGAGCGTTCCAGCTCGGCGCGCGCGGACTCGACGAGCCCCGTCCAGCCCGGGGGCCGCAGCAGGTAGGCCAGCACCGCGACGCGCACCGGGTCGGCGGCGGGCGGCACGCTGCCGCCCTCGACGGCCTCCACCAGGTCGGCCTGCGCCTCGCGCAGCGGCTCGGCGACCCGCGCCCGGAAGCCGGGGTCCTTCTCCAGCACCGCCGCGATGTGCTGCCCGGCGAGCTTGGCGCGCTTGCGCCGCTCGAAGCGCGCGAACCGGCGCAGCGGCGCGGGGACCTCGTCGGGGGCCAGCGCCCCGATCAGCTCGGCGGCCGCCTCCACCACGGACTGCCGCACCGGCTCGGGGAGGGGCCGGTTCAGCCGCTCCTCCCGAGGGGGCTCAGGGGCCGCCCCCGCGGGACGGGGGGCCTGCCCGCCGGACTCCGCGCAGCCGGGGGTCGCTTCGGGGCCGCTGTCGATGATCCCGCTCCTTCCGGGCTACGCCGCCGGTGGGCTGTGTCTTCCCTGCCGCCCCTCGTCCTAATCGGCGAGCGACCAGGGCGGACGTGCGCCGGGCGGATCGCGCCGGGCTCCCCCGGACCGGCCCCGCGGCCCCCCGGCGCGCCGGGACGCGCGGGCGCCCCCCAACCCTAGCGGCCCGGGCTTCTGTCGGTGGCGTCCTCTACGGTCGCGCACATGACGGCTGCGCACGGTGTCCGGGGGCCTGGGATACAGGGGACGCTGGACGACCTCGGCACTCCGCTCTCCGAGGTCACCTTCGTGGTGGTCGACCTGGAGACGACGGGCGGCTCGGCCGCCGACTCGGCCATCACCGAGATCGGCGCGGTGAAGGTGCGCGGGGGAGAGGAGCTCGGCGAGCTGGCCACGCTGGTCGACCCCGGCGGGCCGGTACCGCCGTTCATCACGGCGCTCACCGGCATCACCACCGCGATGGTGACGGCCGCGCCGCGCATCGAGTCGGTGCTGCCCGCCTTCCTGGAGTTCGCGCGCGGCTGCGTGCTCGTCGCGCACAACGCCCCGTTCGACATCGGCTTCCTCAAGAGCGCCTGCGCCGCGAACGGCTACGCCTGGCCCGCGTTCCCCGTGGTCGACACCGTCGACCTGGCGCGCCGCGTCCTGTCCCGGGACGAGGTGCCCAACTGCAAGCTCGGCACCCTGGCCCGCTTCTTCCGCACGTCCAACGAGCCGACGCACCGCGCCCTCGCCGACGCCCGCGCCACCGTGGAGGTCCTGCACGGCCTCATCGAGCGGCTCGGCTCGTTCGGCGTCACCTCGCTGGAGGAGATGCGGAGCTTCGCCAAGGCGCCCACCCCCGAGCAGCGCCGCAAGCGCCACCTCGCCGACGACGTGCCGAGCACCCCCGGCGTCTACCTCTTCGAGGACCACGCCGGCGAGGTCCTCTACGTCGGCAAGAGCGGCGACCTGCGCTCGCGCGTGCGCAGCTACTTCACCGGCTCGGAGACGCGCTGGCGGGTCCGCGAGATGGTCGGGCTCGCCGAGAACGTCCGCACGATCGTGTGCGCCACCGGCCTGGAGGCCGAGGTCCGCGAGCTGCGGCTGATCGCCGAGCACAAGCCGCGCTACAACCGCCGCTCGAAGTTCCCCGAGCGGGCCATCTGGCTGAAGCTGACCGTGGAGCCGTTCCCGCGGCTGTCGATCGTCCGGGAATGCCGCGCCGACGGCGCCCGCTACCTCGGGCCGATCCCGTCCCGGCGGCAGGCCGAGGAGGCGCGCGCGGCGCTGCACGAGGCCGTCCCGCTGCGCCAGTGCACCCAGCGGCTGACGCTCCGGCTCATCGAGCGCGGCAAGGCCCGCGCGTGCGCGCTCGCCGAGATCGGGCGCTGCGGCGCGCCCTGCGACGGCCGCGAGTCCGCCGACGCCTACGCCGTGCACGCCGAGACCGCGCGCTCGGTCATGGAGGGCGACGTGCGGCCCGTGGTGGCCGCCGCGCGGGTGCGCATCGACCGGCTCGCGGCGGAGCTGCGCTACGAGGAGGCCGCCGCCCAGCGCGACCGGCTCGCCGCGTTCGTCCGCGCCGCGGCGCGCGGGCAGCGGCTCGCCGCGCTGGCCCGGCTCCCGCAGCTGGTCGCGGCGCGGCCCGCGTTCGACGGCGGCTGGGAGCTGTCGGTCGTGCGGTACGGGCGGCTCGCCGCCGCCGGGACCGTCCCGCCGCACGCCCAGCCCCGCCCGTACGTGGACGCGCTCATCGCCACCGCCGAGACGGTGTTCCCTCCGTCCGGCGAGGCGCCCGGCGGCGTCGCGCTCGGCGAGCCCCCGTCCGCGGGCGCCACCGCCGAGGAGATGGAGTGCGTGCTGCGCTGGCTCGACCTGCCCGGCGTCCGGCTCGTCGAGGTCGACGGCGCGTGGACGTGCCCGGCGCACGGCGCCGAGGGGCTGCGCGAGTGGATCGACCGCGCCTACGACCGGGCGTACGAGCCGCCCGAGCCGTCCCGGACGAGGGCCGGGCGCCCACTAAGGTGACCCTGTGGCACTGCCCCTCTACGACAGCCAGCCGGCGCGCCGCGTCCCGTGGGTGACGTACCTGCTGGTCGCGGCCAACGTGGTGGTCTTCCTGCTCACCCCCATGTCGAACTTCGCCGCCTGGTACGGCGAGGACGCGGTCCGCCAGTGCAAGGCG
Organism: Actinomadura sp.; assembly: GCF_044508335.1. Classification (NCBI taxonomy): domain Bacteria; kingdom Bacillati; phylum Actinomycetota; class Actinomycetes; order Streptosporangiales; family Thermomonosporaceae; genus Actinomadura; species Actinomadura sp. The sequence goes on along the minus strand of NZ_JBIQHY010000006.1, from coordinate 95,855 downwards.
GCGCACTTCACCTACGAGTACGGCGCGGTGCCCAAGGAGCTGACCACCGGCGACCAGCAGCCGCTGCCGACCGAGATCGTGCACGAGTGCGGGCCGGCCGGGTTCCGCAAGGCGCCCTGGACGTCGGCGTTCACCTCGATGTTCCTGCACTCGGGCGCGCTGCACCTGCTGGGCAACCTGGTCGCGCTGTTCGTCGTCGGCATGGGCGTCGAGGACCGGCTCGGCCGGTGGCGCTACCTCCTCGCCTACCTGGCGTTCGGGCTCGTCGCCGTCTACGGGTTCGCGTGGACGTCGCCCGACTCGACCGTCCCGCTGATCGGCGCGTCCGGGGCCATCGCCGGGGTGATGGGCGCCTACGTGATCCTCAACCCGCGCGGCCGCATCGTCAGCTGGGTGCCGCCGGTCATCGTGGTCCGGCTGCCGGTGTGGGTGGTGCTGGGGTACTGGTTCGTCCTGCAGTGGCTGTCGCTCGGCGACGAGAAGAGCAACGTCGCCTACACCGCGCACATCTACGGCTTCGTGGCGGGGGTGGCGTTCGCCCTCCTCGCCCGCCGCGCCGGCCCGGCCGGGCGGCTGGCCGCCCTGAGCCGCGGCTGATCCGGGCCCGCCGATAGGGTCGTGGCAGCCGACTGTACGGGAGGGTGAAGTGGTCACTGCGATCGTGTTCGTCAAGGCCGACGTCGCGCGCATCCACGAGGTGGCCGAGACGATCGCCGCGCTGGACGGCGTCAGCGAGGTCTACTCCATCACCGGCGGCCACGACCTCATGGCGATGGTCCGGGTGCGCCGGCACGAGGAGCTGAACGACGTCATCCCGGGCCGGCTCAACAAGGTCGACGGCGTCGTCGGCACCGAGACCCACATCGCCTTCCGCACCTACTCCCAGCACGACCTGGAGCAGGCGTTCGCGCTGGGCCTCCCCGACGCCGACTGAGGCCCCGCCCGCGGTGACGGGGGGCTCGGTGACGGGGGGCTCTCAGCCCGCGGTGACGAGGGACAGGGACAGGTCGCCGCACCGGTGCGCCGAGTGGGCGGGGTTCGCGCGGTAGGCGGCCCCCGGCGGCCAGCTCGCGGTGTTGGACGCCATGACCCGGCCGGGGGCGTTGACGACGAACGCGGGCGCCGGGATCTCGCGCAGCGCGGGGACGATCTCGTTCTCGAACGTCCGGGCGAAGACGTCCGCCGCGGCGACGCCCGCGAAGGCCCCGGCGACGTGCACGGGCACCGACAGCGTCAGGACGTACTCGTCGCTGCACAGGTAGTCGACGTAGGGGCCGCAGACGGTCCGCTCCGCGCCGCTCTCCGGCCCGGTGAACCACTCCCAGCGCGTGTAGTCGTAGAGGGCGCTGCGCTCGGGGTCCAGGTCGCGCAGCAGCTGGGACGGGCGGCCGCCGGGGCCGGTCTGCCACCACTCCATGTACCAGGCGGCGTCGGCGAGCAGCTGCGGCGCGGCGATGAACCCGAGGCCGCAGATCAGCGGGCCGAGCCGGGCGAGCAGCAGCGGGCGCAGCGCGGCCAGGTCGGCGCGGACGGGGGCGCGGCCGGCGCGTCCGGCGTCCGCCAGGCACCGGGCGGTCGCGTCGCGGACCCGGTCGACGGCCGCGAACACGCCGTCCAGGGTCGCGCGGACGTGGGCCGCCGCCGCGCCGACGGCCGGTGGCTCGGCGGGCATGGGACCCCTCTCAGAGTGCGAGCCGTCGTTCAATGAGACGTTCTACCGCATTCAAGACGTGACTTTCAGCTACATCGCGGGCGCGGGCATCGTCCGCGGCCTCGATGGCGTCGACGATCCCGGCGTGCTCGGCGTCGACCCGGCCGCGCCGGTCCGGCAGGTCGTGCACGGCCCACACCAGCGGCCCGATCTCGGCCTGCAGCCGGATCTCCTCGCGGGTGAGCCGGCCCGACTGGGACGCGGCGGCGACCTCCAGGTGCAGCCGGCCGTCCAGCCGGCACATCCCCGCGCCGGCCTCGGTGGCCGCCATCTCCGCGAGCGAGCGGCGCAGCCGCCGGACGTCGCCGGGCAGCGAGCGCAGCGCGGCCAGGCGGGCGGCGGCGCCGGCGATGGCGGCGTAGTGGTCGCCGAGATCGCGGAGCTCTTCCGCGCTGAGCGAACCGAGCCGCTCGTCGAGGTCGAACGGCCTGGCCGGCGCCCGGACGAAGCTCCCGCCGCCGCGCCCGCGCCGGGTCTCGATGAGCCCTTGCTGACGCAAGGCCATCAGCGCTTCGCGTAGTGTGACGGTCGAGACCCCGAGATGCGCGGCGAGGTCGGTCTCGCTCGGCAGCTGCTCGCCGTCGCCGAGGAGGCCGAGCGCGATCGCGTCGGTGAGCCGCCGCACGACCGCGTGCACCCGCGCGGTGTTGTCGACGGGAGCGAACACGACCAGGTGCGCGCTGTTCATGGCCCCCCTCCCGGTGTCGCACACAGTGATACCGGAACATCACTTGAACTGAAACCTATGAATCCATATGTTTTCGGTCATGCCGGTGACAGCGGTGAGGCTCCGCGATCTGCGCAAGGCTTTCGGCTCGGTCGAGGCGGTGGCGGGCGTCGACCTCGACATCGGGGACGGCGAGTTCTTCTCGATGCTCGGCCCGTCCGGATCCGGGAAGACGACGGTGCTGCGGCTCATCGCGGGCTTCGAGCGCCCCACGTCCGGGACCGTCGAGCTCGGCGGCAGGGACGTGACCGGCCTCCCGCCGTTCGACCGCGACGTCAACACCGTCTTCCAGGACTACGCGCTCTTCCCGCACATGGACGTGCTCCGCAACGTCGAGTACGGGCTCAAGGTGCGGCGGGTGCCGCGCGCCGAGCGCCGCGAGCGGGCGCTGGAGGCGCTGCGCGGCGTCCGGCTGGACGGGCTGGAGGCGCGCCGCCCCGCCGAGCTGTCCGGCGGCCAGCGGCAGCGGGTGGCGCTCGCCCGCGCCCTGGTCAACGAGCCGAAGGTGCTGCTGCTCGACGAGCCGCTCGGCGCGCTCGACCTGAAGCTGCGCGAGGAGATGCAGGTCGAGCTGAAGAGCCTGCAGCGGCGGGCCGGCATCACCTTCGTGTTCGTCACGCACGACCAGGAGGAGGCGCTGACCCTGAGCGACCGGGTCGCCGTCCTCAACGGGGGCCGGATCGAGCAGGTCGGCACGCCCGCCGAGGTGTACGAGCGGCCCGCGACCGAGTTCGTCGCGGGGTTCGTGGGGACGTCCAACCGGATCGGCGGCGTCTGCGTCCGGCCGGAGAAGATCCACGTCGCCGCGGAGGGCGGCGAGCCGGACGGGGACGCGCCCGGCGCGGGGGAGCGGCGCGCGTCCGGCACGGTCGCCGAAGTCGTCTACGCGGGCGCGGTGACCCGCTTCGTCATCGACCTGGAGTCGGGGGACCGGGTCGTCGCGCTGCAGCAGAACCTGCGGACCACCTCCATGGACGTGCTGGGCCGCCGCGGCGCGCGCGTCCGGATCAGCTGGCACGAATCGCACGAGTTCCACGTCTCGGACGCCGGCACGGGCACCGACCCGGCGCCGGCGCCCGCCTCCTGATTCACCCCCAACCCCCGAAAACAAGGAGTTCCCCATGTGGTCCACGCGCATGGCGCTCGCCGCCGCGGCGACGCTGGCGATCGGGCTGACGGCAGCGGCCTGCGGCGACGGCGGCTCGGGCGGCCGGGCGTCCGGCGCCGGGCAGGGCGGCTTCACCGTCCCGAAGATCCCGATGCAGCAGTCGCTCGGCGCGGGCGAGGGCGAGGTCGACCTGGTCGCGTGGGCGGGCTACGCCGAGGACGGCTCCAACGACCCGAAGGTCGACTGGGTCACCCCGTTCGAGAAGCAGACCGGCTGCAAGGTCAACACCAAGGTCGCCGGGACGTCCGACGAGATGGTCACGCTGATGAAGACCGGCGAGTACGACGCGGTCTCCGCCTCCGGCGACGCGTCGCTGCGGCTCATCGCCTCCGGGACGGTCGCGCCGGTCAACACCGGGCTCGTCCCGAACTACGCCGACGTCTTCGCCGGGCTGAAGATGAAGCCCTGGAACTCGGTGAACGGCGTCTCCTACGGCATCCCGCACGGCCGCGGCGCCAACCTGCTCATGTGGCGCAGCGACAAGGTGAAGCCCGCCCCCGACTCGTGGGGCGCGGTGTTCGACGCGAACTCGCCCTACAAGGGCGCGATCACCGCCTACGACTCGCCGATCTACATCGCCGACGCCGCCCTCTACCTCATGTCGGCCAAGCCCGAGCTCGGCATCAAGGACCCGTACGCGCTCGACCAGAAGCAGTTCGACGCTGCCGTCGAGCTGCTGAAGACGCAGCGCGGGCTGATCGGCGAGTACTGGTCCGACTACACCAAGGAGGTCCAGGCGTTCAAGAGCGGCGACTCCGTCCTCGGGACGACGTGGCAGGTCATCGCGAACCTCGCCGAGGCGGAGAAGGCGCCGGTGAAGGTGACCCTGCCCAAGGAGGGCTCGACCGGCTGGTCGGACACCTGGATGGTCGCGGCGAAGGCGAAGCACCCGAACTGCGCCTACAAGTGGCTCGACTGGATCGTGTCGCCCAAGGTGAACGCGCAGGTCGCCGAATGGTTCGGTGAGGCGCCGGCCAACGCCAAGGCGTGCGGGGAGACCGCGGACGAGCACTTCTGCGACACCTTCCACGCCACCGACGAGAACTACTTCTCCAAGGTGCACTTCTGGACGACGCCGATCGCGCAGTGCCTCGACGGGCGCACCGACGTCAAGTGCGTCGACTACTCCAAGTGGACCCAGGCGTGGACCACGATCAAGGGATGACCGCCCCCGCCCTCACCGGCGGTGAGGGCGCCCGCCCGGCGCCGGGGGTCCGGCGCCGGGCGGCGGCCCTGCTGCACCGCCGCCCCCGGCTGCGGCTGTCGCTGCTGCTCTCGGCGCCGCTCGCCTGGCTGGTCGTCGTCTACCTCGGCGCACTCGCCGCCATCTTCCTCACCGCGTTCTGGTCGACCGACGTCTTCACCGGCGAGGTCGTCCGGCGGTTCACCCTCGCCAACTTCCGCACGCTGCTGGACGAGCCCGTCTACCGCACGGTCGCGCTGCGCAGCCTCGGCGTCGCGGTCGCCGTCACCCTGATCGACACCGCCATCGGCTTCCCCATGGCGCTGTACATGGCCAAGGTCGCCAGGCCGCGGCACCGGCCCTACCTGATGATCGCGATCCTGGCGCCGCTGTGGGCCGCCTACCTCGTCAAGGCGTACGCGTGGCGGGTGATGCTGCAGCAGGGCGGCCTGCTCGACGAGGCGCTGAAGCCGCTCGGGCTCGGCAGCCCCGGCTACGGCCTCACCGCGACCGTGCTGGTCCTGTCCTACCTGTGGCTGCCGTACATGATCCTGCCCGTCTACACCGGGCTGGAGCGGCTCCCGGACTCGCTGCTGGACGCGGCCGGCGACCTCGGCGCCCGGCCGCTGCGCACGTTCCGCACGGTGATGCTGCCGCTGGTGTTCCCGTCCCTGGTGGCCGGGTCCATCTTCACGTTCTCGCTGTCGCTCGGCGACTACATCACCGTGAAGATCGTCGGCGGCTCGCAGCAGCTGCTCGGCAACGTCGTCTACGACAACATCGGCGCCGCCAACAATCTGCCGTTCGCCGCGGCCGTCGCCACGATCCCGGTCGTGGTGATGCTCGGGTACCTCGCCGCCGCCCGCCGCACCGGCGCGCTCAGGGAGCTGTGATGACCTTCCCGCCCGCCGCGCGGATCGCGCTGCGCGTCCTCATGGTCCTCGGCCTCGCGGTCATCTACGTGCCGCTGCTCGTCGTGCTGGTCAACTCGGTGAACGCCGACAAGACGTTCGGCTGGCCGCCGCCCGGCTTCACCGGCCGCTGGTGGTCGCAGGCGCTGGACAACGAGGGCGCCCGGCAGGCCGTCCTCACCAGCGTCAAGGCGGGGCTCGGCGCGACGGCCATCGCGCTCGTCCTCGGCACGATGGCCGCGTTCGCCGTGTCGCGGTACAGGTTCTTCGGACGCGAGACGGTGTCGCTCGTCGTCATCCTGCCGATCGCGCTGCCCGGCATCGTCACCGGCATCGCGCTCAGCAACGCCTTCCAGGTGGTGCTGAAGCCGCTCGGGATCGGGCTCGGCCTGTTCACCGTCATCGTCGGGCACGCGACGTTCTGCGTCGTCACCATCTACAACAACGTGCTGGCCCGGCTCCGCCGCACCGGCACGAGCCTGGAGGAGGCGTCCGCCGACCTCGGCGCCGACACCTTCCAGACGTTCCGCCTCGTGACGCTGCCCGCGCTGCGCTCGGCGTTCCTCGCGGGCGGCCTGCTGTCGTTCGCGCTGTCCTTCGACGAGATCATCGTCACCACGTTCACCGCCGGCCCGGGCGCCACAACGCTGCCGATCTGGATCTTCAACAACCTGTTCCGCCCCAACCAGGCACCGGTGGTGAACGTCCTCGCCGCGGCGCTGATCGTGCTGTCGGTCGTCCCGATCTACATCGCCCAGCGCATCTCCAGCGGCGCCCGGAGCGTGGCCTGAGGGCGCTGCCGCGGGGCGGCCGAGGCCGGCCGCGGGGCGGCCGCTAGGTCAGCCGCGCAGCGCCTGGGAGGTCTCGATCCAGCGGTCGAGCAGGTCGCTCGCCGCGCCCGAGTCGACGGCCCGCGCGGCGCGGCCGTAGGCGTCGCCCAGCGCGGCGGTCAGCTCGGCGGCGGGCGGCGCGCCCTCGTAGGCGGTGATGAGCGCGGCCGCGTTCAGCAGCACCATGTCGCGGACCGGCCCCTTCGCGCCCGCGAACGTCTCGCGCGCCACCCGGCCGTTGAACGCCGCGTCGGCGCCGCGCAGGTCCTCCGGCCGCGCGGGCGGGATGCCGAGGTCGGACGGGTCGAACGTCGTCTCCGTCGCCGTCCCCTCGCGGACCACCCACACCGTGGAGGTGCCGGTGGTGGTCAGCTCGTCCAGCCCGTCGTCGCCGCGGAACACCAGCGAGGAGCAGCCCCGCCCGGCGAACACGCCCGCGATGACGCCCGCCATCCGCGGGTGGAACACGCCGACCGCCTGGGCGGCGGGACGCGCCGGGTTGGTCAGCGGGCCGAGGAAGTTGAACACCGTCGGCGTGCCGAGCTCGCTGCGCGTCCGGGACGCGTGCCGCAGCGCCGGGTGGTAGAGCGGCGCGAAGCAGAACGTGATGCCGAGCTCCCCGGCGATCCGCGCGGTGGCCTCCGGCGGCAGGTCGATGGCGACGCCGAGGTGCTCCAGCAGGTCGGCGGCGCCGCACGAGGACGACGCGGCCCGGTTGCCGTGCTTGACGACCCGGACGCCGGACGCGGCGGCGACCACCGCGGCCATCGTGGAGACGTTGACGGTGTGGGCGCGGTCGCCGCCCGTCCCGACGAGGTCGGCGATGGGCCCCGGCACCTCGATGCGGGTGGCGTTGTCCATCATCCCTTCGGCGAGGCCGGTGACCTCCTCGACCGTCTCGCCCTTGGCGCGCAGCGCGACCGCGAAGCCCGCGATCTGCACGTCCGTGGCCTCCCCGGCCATGATGCTGTTCATGGCCCAGGCGGTCTCCTCGCTGGACAGCGAGTCGCCCGAGAGCAGGGCGTTGAGCAGTGCGGGCCAGCTGGTGCGCGCGTCCATGTCCCCTACCGGGTCTCTGCCGCTTCTACAGGGCTGCTTCTACAGGGCTGCTTCCAAGGGCCGGGCCGGTGCTTCCCGGGCCGGGAGATGCTACGGGCCCGGGAGGTGCTACAGGGCCGGGAGGCGGCTCTCGCGGCGCTGCCGCAGCAGCCCGGCGAGCGCGTCGGCCAGCGCCATCGGGTCGATCGGCAGGCTCGCGACGGCGTCGGCGCGCGACCAGGTGGCGAGCCAGCCGTCGTCGCGGCGGCCGATGAGCGCGAGGAACGGCGGGCAGTCGTACACCTCGTCCTTGGCCTGCCGGCACACGCCCAGCCCGCCGGCGGGCTGCGCCTCGCCGTCGACGATCGCGGCGTCGATGTCGCCCTGGTCCAGCCGCGCCACGGCGGCGGGCTGGGTCGCGACCTCCACGAACTCGACCTTCGGCAGGTCGGCGGCGGGACGGCGCCCGACGGCCATGCGGATCTGGGCGCGGACGTTCGCGTCGTCGCTGTAGACGAGGACCTTCATCGGGCTCTCCGGGGCGGTGCTCATGCACGTGAGGGTACCGGGTCGCCGACCCCCGCAACACGCTCGGGGAACGGTAGGAGGGGGGTCATGCGCCACTCACGGGATGGGGGCGCAATAATGCTGCCCGTGACAGCATCCGCGATAGAGACAACACCTCACGCACGGGCGAACCGTCCCAATCTGGTCAGCGTGGGGACGATCGTTTGGCTGTCGTCCGAGCTGATGTTCTTCGCGGCGCTGTTCGCGATGTTCTTCACGATCCGCTCCGTGACGATCGGCCAGTCCGGTGAAGACGCGTGGCCGGGCGCCCCGCTGGACCTGCCGCTGTCGGCGGTCAACACGACCATCCTGGTGCTGTCCTCGGTGACGTGCCAGATGGGCGTGTTCAAGGCGGAGGCGGGCAAGGTCGGGCGCGACGGCAGCGTGTGGAACCCGGCGAGCTGGGGGCTGCGCGAGTGGTACGTCCTCTCCTTCCTGATGGGCGCCTACTTCGTCGCCGGCCAGGGCTACGAGTACTTCAACCTCGTCACCCACGACGGGCTGACCTTCGCGTCCTCGGCCTACGGCTCGGTGTTCTACCTGGCGACCGGTTTCCACGGGCTGCACGTGATCGGCGGCCTCGTCGCGTTCCTGTTCCTGCTCGGGCGCACCTACGCCGCCAAGCGGTGGACGCACGAGCAGGCGACGAGCGCGATCGTCGTGTCCTACTACTGGCACTTCGTCGACGTGGTGTGGATCGGCCTGTTCTCGGTCGTTTACCTGCTCGACCTCTGACCCCCATCCCGACGACATGACCCGAACGGGGATTTCCGTGAAAAGGATCACCGCATGGCGACGGCGCCCGTGGGCGGGCTACGCCGTCGTGCTGGCGGCCCTGGCGGCGATCGGCGTGATCTACGCCGGCTTCTCGCCGCAGACCGACCGCGCCGAGGCGCAGAGCACCGCGCAGGCCGCGGAGGACTTGAAGCACGGGCAGGCGCTCTTCAACCAGAACTGCGCGAGCTGCCACGGGCTGAACGCCGAGGGCACGAAGGACGCCAAGGGCAACTGGATCGCGCCCAGCCTCATCGGGGTGGGCGCCGCCTCCGTCGACTTCCAGGTCAGCACGGGCCGCATGCCCGCGATGAACCCGGACGCGCAGGTGCCGCGCAAGAAGCCGATCCCCGCCTTCAACACGCAGATCAAGACGGACTACGAGGAGAAGGAGAAGCGCGAGGCCGCCGAGAAGCAGAAGGCCCAGGCCGAGAAGAACCTGGCCGACCTGCGCGCCTACATCGCCTCCCTCGGCGGCGGCCCCGAGGTTCCGTCCGCCGCGGCCGTCGACCCGGCCAAGGGCGACGTCGCGCTCGGCGGGAAGCTGTTCCGCACCAACTGCGCGCAGTGCCACAACTTCACCGGCCAGGGCGGCGCGCTGACCGGCGGCAAGTACGCGCCCCCGCTCTCCAAGAGCGACGTCACGCCCACGCAGATGTACGAGGCCATGCTGACCGGCCCGCAGGCGATGCCGGTGTTCAACGACACCACGCTCACGCCCGAGGACAAGCGGGCGATCATCTCCTACCTCGTGCAGACGCGCGAGGAGCCCAACCCGGGCGGTAACGGCCTCGGCCGCATCGGCCCGGTGAGCGAGGGCCTGGTCGCCTGGCTGGTCGGCGTCGGCCTGATGGTGATGGCGGCCATGTGGATCACCGCGAAGAAGCCGAAGAAGCTGAAGAAGTCATGAGCGACGACAACAAGGAGACCGCGGGCTCGACCGGCCCGCGCGAGGACGGCGGCCGCCGCGAGCGCGTGATCGGCACGCCGTCCCCGGCGAGGGAGAAGGCCCTCCTCGCCGAGGACGACATCTCGGCGCCCGCGGGCGTCGGGGAGCAGCTGGACGAGCGGTCGGCCAAGCGCGCCGAGCGGATCGTGGCGGCGTTCTTCCTGCTCGCGTTCCTGTCGAGCGTGACGTTCATCGCCTACTTCATCGGCTGGAGCGGCCGCGACGGCGGCATGCACGGCATCTGGGACGCCCGCGAGGTCAACTTCTGGCTCGGCGGGACGATGGCCGTCGCGTTCCTGTCGATGGCGATCGGCGTCACGATCTGGGTGCGCCGGCTGATGACCAGCAAGCCGATCGTCCAGGAGCGGCACGAGCTGGCGGCCGACGAGGAGACCCGGGCGGCCTTCACCCGGGACTTCCTGGAGGGCGCGGAGGACAGCGGCGTCACCAAGCGCCCGCTGCTGCGCCGCACGCTGCTGCTGGCCGCCGCGCCGCTCGGCCTCGCGCCGCTGGTGCTGCTGCGCGACCTCGGCCCGCTGCCGGAGAAGAAGCTCCGGCACACCTTCTGGGGCGAGGCGGTCAAGCGGGCGCAGGCCGAGGGCAAGAAGGGCGTCCGCCTGGTGGTGGACGGCACCAACAAGCCGCTGCGGGTCAGCGACTTCGCCACCCCCGGCTCGATGATCACCGTCCTGCCGGAGGGGCTGGAGGAGCACGTCCCCGAGGACCAGGCCCTCACGCAGGTCGCGAAGGCCGTCACGATCCTCATCAACGTCCCCGCGGACGAGTTCAAGCCCGCCAAGGGACGCGAGAACTGGCACGTCAACGGGATCGTCGCGTACTCCAAGGTCTGCACGCACGTCGGCTGCCCGGCGGCCCTGTACGAGCAGACCACGCACCACATCCTGTGCCCGTGCCACCAGTCCACCTTCGACGCCACCGACGCGGCGAAGGTCATCTTCGGCCCGGCGGCGCGGCCGCTTCCGCAGCTGCCGCTGTCGGTCGAGGACGGCTACATCATCGCGACGAGCGACTACCAAGAACCCGTCGGCCCGAGCTTCTGGGAGCGCGGATGAGCGAGGCGACAGCACCGAAGGCGGTCGAGGCCCCGCTGACGTTCCTCGACGACCGCCTCGGCTCCACCACCTTCTTCAAGCGCAACATGAAGAAGGTCTTTCCGGACCACTGGTCCTTCATGCTGGGCGAGATCGCCCTGTACTCCTTCGTCATCCTGCTGCTGACCGGAGTGTTCCTGACGTTCTGGTTCAAGCCCAGCATGGGCGAGGTGGTGTACGACGGCTCGTACGCGCCGCTGAACGGCGTGAGGATGTCCGAGGCGTACGCGTCGACGCTGCACATCAGCTTCGACATCCGCGGCGGCCTGCTGATGCGGCAGGTCCACCACTGGGCGGCGCTGCTGTTCATGGCGTCGATCCTGGCGCACATGCTGCGGGTGTTCTTCACCGGCGCCTACCGCAAGCCGCGCGAGCTGAACTGGCTGATCGGCATCGGCATGTTCACGCTCGGCATGCTGGAGGGCCTCGCCGGCTACTCGCTGCCGGACGACCTGCTGTCCGGCACCGGCCTGCGCATCACCCAGGGCGTGGCCGAGGGCATCCCGATCGTCGGCACGTACGCGTACATGTTCCTGTTCGGCGGCGAGTTCCCCGGCCAGGACATCGTGCCCCGGCTGTACATGATCCACATCCTGCTCATCCCGGCGCTGCTGCTCGGCCTGGTCACCGCGCACATGATGATCATGTGGGTGCAGAAGCACACCGCGATGCCGGTCAAGCACCAGACCGAGAAGCAGGTGTACGGCTACCCGTTCTACCCGGTGTTCATGGCCAAGACGGGCGCCTACTTCCTGTTCACCTTCGGCGTCCTGGCGCTGCTCGGGGCGTTCGCGCAGATCAACCCGATCTGGCTGTTCGGCCCGTACGATCCGGGCGCCATCTCCTCGGGCTCCCAGCCCGACTGGTACATGGGCGTCCTGGAGGGCTCGCTGCGCATCATGCCGGGCTGGGAGTACGACTTCCTCGGGCACACGCTCACTCTGAGCGTGCTCATCCCGGCGGCGCTGCCGCTCGGCATCGTGTTCGGCGGCGCGGCGGTCTGGCCGTGGGTCGAGGCGTGGGTGACCGGCGACAAGCGGCACCACCACGTCAACACCCGGCCGCGCAACGCCCCGGTCCGCACCGCGACCGGCGTCGCCGCCGTCACCTTCTACGGGCTGCTGTGGCTCGCCGGCGCGAACGACGTCCTGGCGGACAAGTTCCACCTGTCGCTGTTCGCCACGACGTGGTTCTTCCGGGTCACGTTCTTCCTCGGTCCGATCATCGCGTTCATCGCCACCAAGCGGATCTGCCTGGGCCTCCAGCGCAAGGACGCCGACGTGGTGGCGCACGGCGTGGAGAGCGGCGTGGTCATGATGTCGCCGGACGGCAAGTTCTCCGAGCGGCACGAGCCGGCCCGCGACGAGGAGCGGCACGTCCTGCTGTCCAAGGAGAACGCGCGGCTGCAGCCGCCGGACCGGGACGCCCGCGGCATCCCGGCGCCCGGCGCCAAGGGCCCGCTCGGCCACCTGCGCTCGCGGCTCAACCGCGCGTGGACCTACGACGACATCCCCGTCGAGGAGCACGCGCACGGCGAGCACGAGCAGGAGCAGATCGAGGGCGGCCGCAAGTCGGAGGAGATCAGCCACTGATCGCACGCGCAGGGGCCCGCCGCCGCGTTCCGCGGCGGCGGGCCTCGCCGCGTTCCCGGCGGTCCGTATCCTGACCGGGCGATGACCAAGACCCTGTTCGTCACCAACGACTTCCCGCCCCGCCCCGGCGGCATCCAGGCGTTCGTGCACGGCCTCGCGGCCCGCCGCCCGGCCGGCTCGGTGGTGGTGTACGCGCCGGCGTGGAAGGGCGCCGCCGAGTTCGACGCGCGGCAGCCGTTCCCGGTCGTGCGGCATCCGGGTTCGCTGATGCTGCCGGAGCCGGGGGTGCTGCGCCGGGCCGCGGACGTGCTGCGCGCGGAGGGCTGCGACTCGGTGGTGTTCGGCGCGGCGGCGCCGCTCGGCCTGCTGGCCCCGGCGCTGCGCCGGCGCGGCGCCGCCCGGCTCGTCGGGATCACGCACGGGCACGAGGCCGGCTGGGCGGCGCTGCCGGTGGCGCGGCGCCTGCTCCGCCGCATCGGGGACGACGTGGACGTGCTGACCTACCTGGGCGAGTACACCCGCGCCCGGCTGGCGCGGGCGCTGGCGCCGGGGGCCGCCGCGCGGATGTCCCGGCTCGCGCCCGGCGTCGACGAGAAGGTCTTCCACCGGAACACCGGCGGCGAGGAGATCCGCGCCCGGTACGGCCTGGCGGACCGCCCGGTCGCGGTCTGCGTGTCCCGGCTGGTGCCGCGCAAGGGCCAGGACGCGCTGATCCGCGCGTGGCCGCGCGTCCTGCGGAGCGAGCCGGACGCCGCGCTCCTGCTCGTCGGCGGCGGCCCCTACCGGGGCGACCTGGAGCGCCTCGCCGCGTCCCTCGGCGTGCGGGGCTCCGTGGTGTTCACCGGCGGCGTGGCCTGGGAGGAGCTGCCCGCCCACTACGACGCCGGCGACGTGTTCGCGATGCCGTGCCGGACCCGCCGCCGCGGCCTGGACGTGGAGGGCCTCGGCATCGTCTACCTGGAGGCGTCCGCGACCGGCCTGCCGGTGGTCGCCGGCGACTCCGGCGGCGCCCCGGACGCCGTCCTGGACGGCGAGACGGGCCTCGTCGTGCCGGGCCGGTCCGTCCCGGAGATCGCCGCCGCGCTCACCGCCCTGCTGTCGGATCCGTCCCGCGCCCGCGCGATGGGGGAGCGGGGCCGCGCCTGGGTGGAGCGCGAATGGCGGTGGGAGGTCCAGGCCGCCCGGCTGGGCGCCCTGCTGGCCCCCTGAGATGGCAGGATGCGGCTATGGACATCGAGGACGCATGGGCCCGCGTTCCGGGGGAGGCCGCCCGGTGGCTGCGCGAGCTGGATCCGGGCCACGGCCACTCGGGGTTCGAGCCGCCGCGCCGCCCCGACGCCGCCTGGCTCCTGCACGCGATGTACGTGTGGGAGGAGGGCCTGGTCACCACGACCCACGACGATGTCCACCAGACGGTGGCGGCGGCGGGGCTGACCGGGCCGTCCGACATGGGCGACCTGCTGGAGGGCGCCATCGTCACCGGCGTCGACCTCGGCCGCAGCGGCGACCCGGGCGCGGGGTGGCGGCGGCTGCGCTGGCGGGAGCTGGCGCGGGGCTTCGGTGAGCCGGTCGTCCCGGAGGGGGCGCTGCCGGGCAGCCGCTGCCTGCGCCAGGGCCATCCGGCGGGGAGCTGGTCCGCCGCGGTCCGGCCGCCCGCGGAGGGCTGCCTGGACCGGGAGAGCTGGTACCGGCTGATGGGGATCCTGCTGCGGTACAGCCCGTCCGGCGCGGGCACCCGCTGCCTGGCGTACTACTGCCCGCTGGTCACCGCCGACTGGGACGACGACACCGTCCTCGCCGGCCGGCTGGGCGACGCGGCCGCCCTGTACGACCATCCCGGCCTGAGCAGCTGCCCGTCCAATCTGTGGCCCGAGGACCGGTCCTGGGTCGTCTACTGCGACTGGGACCTGTGGGGCACGAAGATCGTGGGCCCGGCGCCGCTCGTCGAGGCGGTGCTGACGGACCCGTCCCTGGAGGCGGTCCGCCTCCCCTGGACGAGTTGAGCGCCGAGTTGAGCGCCGGGCCGAGCGCCGGGCCGAGCGTTAGGGATCGCGCCCCGTGCTCCGGAGACCGATTCCCGCGGACCGCCCCTGCCGAGGTGGGGTGGGTGTGATCCGCCGCGGCCGGCCCGGCGCCCTCGTGGGGAGAACCTGGAGGTGGGGCGCGCCGGGTGGGCCGGTCCGCGGGGCGGGATCGGGTCCGCGTGAACGGGAGCACGGGGCGCGGCCCCGGCATCCGGCACCGCGGGGCTCGGTCCCGCGTCGGTGCCCGGCCGCGGGCGCACGGGAGGCGGGGCGGCGGCCTTCGGGCCGATCCCGTGTCGCGGTGATCGTTTCATTGGGGCCACCTCCTGCCTCGCTCGCGTCCGCGGCCGCTGACGTTCCCGAAGCTAGGGCGGCCCGCGGCCGGCGGCAGCACCGTTAAAGCGCGCTTAAGGGGCGGATCAGTCGTCGCTAAGCCCCCTTCCAGCTTCGGCCGCGAACCGCGCCGTCCGGCCGGTAGGGGCGCGCCGCGCGGTGGCCGCGCCGCCGGCGCGAAAATTTCCGCGGTGGCCGCCGGAGGTACTGAACCCGGTGCGCTGTTCGTGCGTACTCGTCCGGAGAGCGCAAACGCCTGCGGGACAGGGGCTCACGGACTTTTCGGCGGCGATTGCGCCAGAGTGGCTCCTGGGGCGTATGCTCCCGGAGTGATCGGGCGGGTTCGCCGAGAATCCGTTCGGGGAACGCGGTGGGAGCGAGCGGGCTCCGACACCGCGGTCCCGTGATGTCTCAGCGGAACCGCCGCCGGGCGATGAGCCCGGCGGCACGGAACCACCGGCGTTCGCCGAGCCCTCCGCCTCCTCCACAGGAGAGGGCATGGCGCGACGCGATAACGGGCATGCGTCCCGGAGCAACACGCATGTTTCATCGTGGGCGGAGACGCCCGCGCGCCCCTCATCGAGACCGGCGACCGGGCAGGGCCGCTGGTCCGAGGAGCCCCAGTGGCCCGAAGGGTCCTGGTGGTCGGAGCAGCCGGACTGGTCCGAGCGCGGGCGCAAGTCGTCCCGGCGGGAGCCGAGCCGGCGCGAGGTGAAGCGGCGCGAGAGCGGTTCCCGCGCGCCGCGGGAGCGGCAGGAGCCGCCCGCCAAGCGGCGCAAGCAGCGCGGCGACCCGTTCGACGTGCGCAACCGCGGTTCCGGCCGGGAGGACCCCTTCGAGGCCAGGAACCGGCGGCCCGCCGCGCGCCTCGACCCGCGCGCGGAGCGCGACCCGCGCTCGGAGCGCGAGGCGCGCCCCGAGCGTCAGGCGCGCCCGGAGCGCGACGTGCGCGCGGAGCGGCCGGAGCCGCGCCGCCCCGACATGCGCGCCGCGCAGTCGGACTCCCGCGCCACGCGGAAAGACCTGCCGACGACGCCGCCGGCGGCGCGCACCGACGCGCGGACCGCATCCTTCGAATCTCTCATCGGCGCCCGGACCGACGCCCGGACCGCCCCGTTCGACGCGCGGACCGCGTCGTTCGAATCCCTCACCGGCGCCCGGACCGACGCCCGCACGGCCCGGCCCGACGCGCGGACCGCGTCGTTCGACGCGCGCGGCGAGGGGCTCGGCCGGGAGCGCGACCGGTCCCGCGAGTTCACGCCGCCGCCGCGCCGCCCGGAGCGGCCGCGGCCCGAGCGGCGGCCGGAGAACCGGCGGCCGGCCCGCGCCGCGTCCCGGAACCTGGCCCCGCCGCGCCCCGGCCCGAAGGCCAAGCCGCGCCGCGGCCGCCGCCCCACCGACAAGATGAGCATCGGCGCGATCGTGCTGTCCACCGCCGTCGGCCTGTCGCTGCTCGGCATCGCCGAGCGGGCGCTGCTGGACGGCGGCCCCCTCGGCGGAGCGTCCGGCCCCGTCGGCTCCGAGCGCGCGATCCAGCCGCCGAAGCCGGGCACGGACACGCCCGCGCAGCCGCGGCAGCCGGGGGCGCAGCAGCCCGCCGGCGGCGCCCCGGGCGCCGAGCCGAACGGCCCCAGCCTGCGGGCGCTCGCCGCGCAGGTGCGGAAGCTGACCCTGGACGAGCGCGGCGCCGCCGCCCGGCAGGCCTACGGCGCCGCGCCGACGCAGGCGCCGATCGTGGGCGCGACCCGGACGAGCGCCGACCGCACCTGGGTGTTCGGCACGACCGCGATCCCCGTCCCCGAGTCCAGCACCGCCAACCCGGAGGTCGCGTTCTACGCCGCCCACTGGACGGGCAAGGAGTGGCAGGTCGGGCTGTCCGGCGGGAAGGCGTTCGCCGCCCTGCTCGGCGACGTGCCCGCGGCCGTCATATCGGCGTCCGAGGTGCGGCTGCTGAGCAAGTACGGGGCGGTCTCCGCCGCGCAGGCCGCCGCCCTCGTCAACGGGACCCGGGCCGGCGACCGGCTCATGCTGCCGTGGAAGATCGGCCAGGTCTGGGCGATGACGACCTCGGACGGCTCCACGTCCCCGCGCCCGCTGGCCTCGCTGGCGTTCTCCGGCGGCGACGGCCGCGTCGTCGCCGCAGGCGACGGCCGCCTCTACCGCTTCTGCGGCAACTCGTCCGGCAACGCGCTGGTGATGCTCGTGCACGCGAGCGGCCTCGCCACCACCTACTACGGGCTGAGCGGGGTGCCGAAGCTGCGCGACGGCAGCGTCGTCGAGCAGGGCGCCGCGCTCGGCCGCACCGGCACCGCCCGGCCCTGCGGCGGCGCGGCCGCGCCGCGCCCCGAGGTCGGGTTCGCCCTGCGCGCCGGCGCGGGCGCGGTCCCGCTGGACGGCGCCGAGATCGGCGGCTGGACGTTCCGGGAGCGGGCCAAGCCGCTCCTCGGGTTCGCCGAGCGCGGCGCCCTGCAAGTGCTTCCCGGGGGCCTGATGGCCAACCTCGGCCCGGTCCCCGCGGCGGACGAGGAGCCGCCGTCATCACCGTCCCCCAGCCCCGAGCCGGAGGACGGCACAGGATCGGCCGCCGCTCCGGCGCCGGCCGCCACCTAGGAAGAGGAGTCCGAACGGTGCGAACTCGCAGCAGTGATGATCCCGCGGTGCCCACCTGGGTACTGCGCGTCGTACTCGCCGGCGCGGTGCTGGTGCTCGTCGGCGCGGCGACCCCGCCGGGAGCGGTCGCGGTCGCGAACGTGCAGTACTTCCTCAACTTCTACGCGGGCGTCTTCGCCCTCGTCTCCTACACCACGGCCGTGATGTTCGGGCTGCTCGCCACCGAGCGGCTGATCCTGAAGATCCGGCACCGGGTGCTCGCGCAGGCCGTGCACCGCGCCGCGGCCGTCGTCGCCACGGCGATGCTGGTCGCGCACATCTCGGTGAAGGTGATGAACGGGCTCGCCCTGCCGAGCAACATCATCATCCCGGACGGCGGCGCCATCGGGCTCGGCACCATCGCGGCCGAGCTGATGTTCCTCGTGCTGATCACCGGGATGGTGCGGGCGAAGTTCGCGATCCGCGGCAAGACCTGGGTGTGGCGGTCGATGCACGTGCTCGCCTACATCGCCTGGCCGACGGCGATCGTGCACGGCCTCATCACCGGCCGGTCCGCGGCGAACTGGGTGGTGCTCAGCTACGTGATGAGCGTCGTGCTCGTCGTGCTCGCCCTGGTCACCCGCATGATCGTGGTGATCAAGCCGCGCGAGCTGCCCCGCGCCGGGGACGAGATCGACTCGTTCTCGCTGCCGGACGGCGCCGGGCGCGCCCGGTACCGGCGCGAGATGGCCGCGCGCGAGCACGCCGAGGGACGCGCCCGCGCGGCGGCCCGCGACCTCGCCGACCGCGACTTTCCCGACCGCGACTTCCCCGACCGGGACTTCGCCGACGACCCGCGCCGGACCGTCTCCGACACGCGCGGCATACCGGTGACCGGGCCGGGCCGTGACACCGAGGTCATGCGATGACCTCGACGGTCACCGTCTCGGGCATCGGCGGCCCCCGCCTGACGCTCGGGTTCGACCGGTTCGACCGGCTGGACATCGACCGGCACCTGGCCGTGCACGGCAAGCTCCGCGCGCCGGGGCTGGACGAGCTCGTCCGCATGGCCGAGCAGGTCGACATGCGGGGGCGGGGCGGCGCCGGCTTCCCGTTCGCACGCAAGCTGATGGCCGTCGCGGCGCGGATCAAGCACCCGACCGCCGACCAGACGGCGCTGCTGCCCGGCGAGCGCGCGGACGAGCGCGGCTCCAGCGAGAACGTCGTCGTGGTGGTGAACGGCGCCGAGGGCGAGCCCGGCAGCGCCAAGGACAAGGTGCTGCTCTGCCGGGCCCCGCACCTCGTCCTGGACGGCGCGCAGATCGCCGCGTCCGCGCTCGGCACGCAGCGGATCGTGGTGGCCGTCGAGGACGACGAGGCCGCCCGCTCCGTGCGCGCCGCGATCAGCGAGCGGCGGATGCCGGCCCGCGTCGTCCGGCTGACCGAGCGGTTCATCTCCGGGGAGAGCGGCGCGGTGATCCGCGCCATCAACGGGGAGGTGCCGATCCCGCCGGGCGTCAAGGTCCGCGCGTCCGACTCCGGGGTGGACGGGTTCCCGACGCTGCTGTCCAACACCGAGACGTTCGCGCAGCTCGCGGTGCTGGTGTCGCTCGGCCCCGACCTGTACGCCTCGGCCGGGACGGAGGACGAACCGGGCACCACGCTGCTCACGATCGGCGGCCTGCAGGTCGTGGAGGCGCCCTACGGGACGCCGCTGCAGACCGTCCTCGACCACTGCCAGGTGCCGCCGTCGCCGGGCGTGCTCGTCGGCGGGTACCACGGCATGTGGCTCGACCCGGCCGGGGTGTCGCGGGCCGTGCTGTCGCGCGCCGGGATGCGGCGCGTCGGCGGGACGGTCGGCGCCGGCATCATCCTGCCGCTCACCCAGGGCACCTGCCCGCTCGGCGAGGTCACCCGGATCGCCTCCTACCTCGCGGCGCAGTCCGCCGGGCAGTGCGGGCCGTGCCGGCTCGGGCTGCCCGACGTCGTCCGGTCGCTGAACGCGCTCACCGAGGGCGCCGGGACGGTGGAGGACGTCCGCCGCGCCGCCGGCGTGGGCCGCGGGCGCGGCGCCTGCACCCACCCGGACGGGACCGCCAAGTTCGTGCTGTCGGCGATGGAGGCGTTCACCGCCGACATCGACGCGCACCGCTGGGGCGGCGGCTGCGGCCTGTCGACCTACGGCGTGCTGCCGCTGCCGGTGCCGGACGGCTCGGAGGGGAGGGTGGCGATCGACTGGAGCCGGTGCGACGGGCACGGCCTGTGCGCCTACCTCGTCCCCGAGCTGATCCAGCTCGACCGGTACGGCTTCCCCGTGGTGCTCGGCACGGACATTCCCGCATGGCTGGAGAAGGACGTGCAGAAAGCGGTCGCGATGTGCCCGGCATTGGCGCTGCGCGTCGTCGACGGCGTGCCGGGAGCGCCGTCCAGGCGATGAAATCCGGGTGCAGAAAAAAAAGACGACGAAAAGTGGACATCGTTGAACCATCCCGCTAGTGCGGTGCGTATTCATGGTGAGACCCGCGTCGTGTCCGCAGAAGCGATCCGGAGAGGAGGAGAGTGATCATGGGGAAGGCGTACGGAATGGCAGAGATGCGCAGGCTCCCGCGCCTTCGCGGAGGGCGTCCGCTGCTGATACTGGCGGTGGTCGCCGCCGCGGTGGCCGCCTACGTGGTCGTCATGAATCCGGTCGGCGTCCCCGCCAGCGGCGCGGCTCAGCTCGGCGGCACCGTGAACACCAAGTGGGGACGGCTGAGCGCCCTCGACAGAACGGTGCTCGTCAAGGTCAGGCAAGCCAACCTGTGGGAGACTCCCGCAGGCCAGCAGGCCCAGCAGCGTGCCGCGTCCCCCAGGGTGCGGGAGGTCGCCGGGATCATCTCGGCGCAGCACATGCAACTGGACGCCGCCACCCGCTCCACCGCGGAGCAGTTGGGCGTACTCCTCCCCGTCGAGCCCAACGGGGCGCAGAAGAGCTGGCTCAGAGAACTGTCGGGCAAGTTCGGCGCCGATTACGACAAGACCTTCGTGCTGCGGCTGCGCGCCGCGCACGGGCAGGTCTTCCAGCTCCTCGCGAAGGCTCGCGCGCAGACCGAGAACACCGTGATGCGGCAGTTCATCGAAAGCGGAATGAAATTCGTGAACACGCATATTTCGCTGCTGGAGAGTACCGGGCTGGTTCCCCGGCGCGCCCTGCACTGACGTACACATCCCACCCCGCAAAGGGAGACCTTTTCCATGGGACGAAAGAAGAAGGCCATCGCCGTGATGATCCCGGCGCTCGCCCTGGTCGCGACGGCCTGCCAGGAGACCCCCGGCGCCGTGGCCCAGCCGAACGGCCCGCAGACGAGTAAGGCGGCGAATCCGGCCGCCTACCCCGAACAACCCGCCGGGGGCAATGACGGCTCCGGCATCCCGAACCTGCAGGGCGGCGGCCAGCAGAACGGCGGCCAGCAGAACGGCGGCCAGCAGAACGGCGGC
>NZ_JBIQHY010000006.1:59755-74770 GCF_044508335.1 Actinomadura sp. | reverse complement strand
GCCAGATGGGCGACGGTGGCCAGATGGGCGACGGTGGCCAGATGGGCGACGGCGGCCAGATGGGCGACGGCGGTCAGATGGGCGACGGCGGTCAGATGGGCGACGGCGGTCAGATGGGCGACGGCCAGAACGGCGACCAAGGGAACGGCGACCAGGGCGACGGCCAGAACGGCGACCAGGGCAACGGTGACCAGGGCAACGGTGACCAGGGCAACGGTGACCAGGGCCAGCAGCAGCCGCCGAACCCGGAGCTGCGCGCGGACCAGTTCGTCGACATCCGCAGGGCGCCGCGCGTCCGCCAGCCGCGCCGCACCCGCAACGCGTCCACCGGCGTGTTCTCGTCCAACTGCGGCGTGAACGAGGGCCAGGCGCACAGCAACCCCGACAACGTCCTCGCGGCGCCCGGCGTCGTGAACGGCGCGCACCACATCCACGACTACGTGGGCAACCTGGACACGAACGCCTTCTCCACCGACGAGACGTTCGCCGCTGCCGGGACGACCTGCACCAACGGCGACAAGTCGGCGTACTTCTGGCCGGTGATCCGGCTCCGCGACGGCGAGGACAACTCCGACCGGGCGGAGCAGAGCAAGGCGGACGGCAACGTCGGCAGCATCGTCACCCCGTCCAGCGTGAAGCTGCAGTTCCTCGGCAACCCGCGCACCAAGGTGGCGGCGATGCCGCGGTTCATCCGGATCGCCACCGGTGACGCCAAGGCCGTCACGAACGGCCTGAAGAACGCGCACGCGTCGTGGACGTGCAGCGGGTTCGAGAACCGCGCGTTCACCGACAAGTACCCGCTGTGCCCGCAGGGCAGCCAGGTGGAGCGCGTCCTGAACTTCCCGAGCTGCTGGGACGGGCAGAACACCGACAGCGCCAACCACCGCGACCACATCGTCTTCCCCGACCAGCGGACCGGCGCCTGCCCGCAGGGCACCAAGGCCGTCCCGCAGCTGCGGATGACGATCTCCTACGAGCTGCCGGCCAAGCCCCTGGCCTTCGCGCTGGACAGCTTCCCCGAGTCGGGCCACGACCCGGTGACGGACCACGGCGACTTCATCAACGTGATGAGCGACCAGCTGATGCAGCGCGCGGTCCAGACGATCAACTCTGGGCGCCGCCGCTGAGCGACGCCGGACGCGCGGCCGGTGGGGTTCGCCCTCACCGGCCGCGTCCGCGCGCGTCCGGGCGGCCGGCCGTTCTACGATCACGGCATGGACATTGCGATCGCGGGCGGGCACGGGCAGATCGCGCTGCGGCTGTCCCGGCTGCTGGCCGCGCGGGGGGACACCGTGCGCGGCATCATCCGCA
This sequence comes from Actinomadura sp., assembly GCF_044508335.1. Classification (NCBI taxonomy): domain Bacteria; kingdom Bacillati; phylum Actinomycetota; class Actinomycetes; order Streptosporangiales; family Thermomonosporaceae; genus Actinomadura; species Actinomadura sp. Next base: position 73,459 of record NZ_JBIQHY010000006.1, on the reverse strand, counting down.
ACCCGGACCACGCGGCCGACGTCCGGGAGGCCGGCGCCGAACCGGTGGTGTGCGACCTGGAGGCCGCGGACACGGACACCGTCGCCGCCCGCCTGGCCGGCGCGGACGCGGTCGTGTTCGCCGCCGGGGCGGGTCCCGGCAGCGGCGCGGCCCGCAAGGACACCGTCGACCGGGCCGCGTCGGTGCTGGTGGCGGACGCGGCCGAGAGCGCCGGCGTGCGCCGCTTCGTGCAGATCTCCGCGATGGGCGCCGGGGAGAAGCCCGCGCCGGGGCGCGGAGAGGTGTGGGAGGCCTACATCCGGGCCAAGGGCGAGGCCGAGGACGACCTGAAGGGCCGCGACGCGCTCGACTGGCTGATCCTGCGCCCGGGGCGGCTCACCGACGACCCCGGCACCGGGCTGGTGCGGCTGGAGGAGCCGCCGATCGGGCACGGCCCGGTCACCCGCGACGACGTGGCGGCCGTCATCGCGGCGCTGCTCGACGCCCCCGGCGTCCGCCGCCGCACGCTCGACCTGCTGAACGGCGGCACCCCGATCGGGGACGCCGTCGCCTCCCTCGGCTGACCGCCCCGCGCCCGGGCGGCGCGGAGCGGGCTACGCGGTGCAGGGGCTACGCGGTGCAGGAACTACGCGGTGTAGAGGGACTCGATCTCGTCGGCGAAGTCCTTCATCACGACGTTGCGCTTCACCTTCAGGCTCGGCGTCATGTGGCCGGCCTCCTCGGTGAAGTCGACGCCGAGGATGACGTACTTCTTGATCGCCTCCGCGCGGCTGACCGACTTGTTGGCCTCGGCGACCGCGGCATCGATCTCGGCGACGAGGTCGGGGTCGGCGCGCAGCTCGTCCATCGTCATCGCCTCGGGCTTGCCGTGCTGCGACTTCCACGGGCCGAGGGCCTCCTCGTCCAGCGTGACGAGCGCGCTGATGAACTTGCGCCCGTCGCCGACGACGAGGCACTGGCTGACCAGCGGGTGGGCGCGGAGCCTGTCCTCCAGCGGGGCGGGCGCGACGTTCTTGCCCGCCGCGGTCACCAGGATCTCCTTCTTCCGCCCGGTGATCCGCAGGAAGCCGTCCTCGTCGAGGGAGCCGAGGTCGCCGGTGTGGAACCAGCCGTCCTCCAGGGCCTCCTTCGTGGCGGCCTCGTTGTTCCAGTAGCCGCGCAGCACGTTGATGCCGCGGACGAGGATCTCGCCGTCGTCGGCGATGCGCAGGTCCACGCCGGGGATGGGCCGGCCCACCGTCCCGATCTTTAGGGCGGTGGGGCGGTTGACGGTGGCGGGCGCGGTCGTCTCGGTGAGCCCGTAGCCCTCCAGGATCGTGATGCCGACGCCGCGGAAGAAGTGGCCGAGGCGCTCGCCGAGCGCCGCGCCGCCCGACACCGCGTACTCCACCCTGCCGCCCACGGCGGCGCGCAGCTTGCCGTACACCAGGACGTCGAAGAGCTTGTGCCTCGCCCGGAGCCCGAGGCCGGGGCGGCCCGCGTCCAGCGCGCGGCTGTAGGCGATCGCGGTCTCGGCCGCCGCCTTGAAGATCTTGCCCTTGCCCTCCGCCGCGGCCTTCTGCTCGGCGCCGTTGTAGACCTTCTCGAACACGCGCGGGACGGCCAGCAGGAACGTCGGCCGGAAGGAGGCGAGGTCGGGCAGCAGGTTCGGGATGTCGCTGTGCCCGAGGACGATGCCGCCCTCGATCGTCGCCACCTCGATCATCCGCGCGAACACGTGGGCGAGCGGCAGGAACAGCAGCGTGGAGCTGCCCTCGACCACGACCTCGGAGATCGCGCCCTGCACGGCGTTGCGGGCGGTCGACACGAGGTTCCCGTGGGTGATCTCGCAGCCCTTGGGGCGCCCGGTCGTGCCGGAGGTGTAGACGAGCGTGGCGATGTCGGCGGCGGTGCGGGACCGGCGGCGCTCCTCGACGACGTCGTCGCCGGTCTCGGCGCCGAGCGCGACGACCTCCTCGATCCCGCCCCCGTCGATCTCCCACACGTGCGCGAGGGCCGGCAGCCGGTCCCGGACCTCCGCGACCCGCGCCGCGTGCTCGGCGGTCTCGGCGAACACGGCCTTCGCGCCGGAGTCGCCGACGATCCACTCGATCTGCTCGGCGGACGAGGTCTCGTAGATGGGGACGGAGACGGCCCCGGCCGTCCAGATCGCGTAGTCGAGGACGGTCCACTCGTAGCGGGTCCGCGACAGCAGGCACACCCGGTCGCCGGGCTCGATCCCGGCGGCCGCGAGGCCCTTGGCGACCGACGCGGCCTCGGCCGCGAACTCGGCCGCGGTGACCGCGCTCCACGCGTCGCCCTCCTTCCGGCGCGCCACGATGGCGCCGGGTTCCTCGGCGGCCCTGGTGAAGGGCGCGTCGGTGAGATTGGCGGAGTCGGGGACCTCCACCATCGCGGGGACGCTGAACTCGCGCACGGCCCACTCCCGTTGTCGGTCTTCCAGGTCGGCGGGAAATCGCCGGGCGCCTTCCCGCACCCGAATGATACCCATGAGTAGGGACGACGCCCGCCCAATGACCGTGCCCGATCCGCGGCGGGGCGCACGCCGCCGGGTTAACGGCACGGCAAAGACGGCCCGCCGCCGCGCGGCCGCGGGCGCCGGGTCGCCTACGCTTGTCCCGCTCGCACAACGGACGCCGTTCGGGAGATCGCCATGTCGCTGCTCGAAGTGATCGCGCTGACCGCGGACGACGCGCGGGCCGCGCAGGACGGCGGCGCCGACCGGATCGAGGTCGTCGCCGACATGGCCGCCGACGGGCTCACCCCCGATCCCGACCTCGTCGCCGCCGTGCGGGCGGCCACGACGCTGCCGATGCGGGTGATGCTGCGCGCCAACGCCGGGTTCCGCACGACCGGCGCCGAGCTGGACCGGCTCCGCCGGGCCGCCGCCGACCTCGCGGAGGCCGGCGCGGACGGCTTCGTGCTCGGCTTCCTCGACTCGGCCGGGCAGGTCGACGCGGCCGCCACCGGCAAGCTCGCCGCCGTCGCCGCGCCGCTGCCCTGGACGTTCCACCGCGCGCTCGACCACGCCGCCGACCCCGCCCAGGCGTGGCGCACCGTCCGGCATCTCGGCGGCGGGCTCGACACCGTCCTCACGGCCGGGTCGCCGCGCGGGGTCGAGGCCGGCGTCGGGGTGCTGGTCCGGCGGGCCGCCGAGGGCCCCGGCGCCGCCGGGATGATCATGGCCGGGGGCGGGCTGCGCCGCAAGCACGTCGCGGTCCTCGCCGCTGCGGGCGTCACGGCCTTCCACGTGGGCACCGCCGTCCGACCGGACGGCGCCTGGGACGCGCCCGTCGACGCGGACCTCGTCCGGGAGTGGCGCTCGCTGGTGTCGGCCGCGACCGGCTGAGCCGGCCCGCCGGCACCGGGCGCCCTGCCCGTTCTCCGCGGCGGTCTGCCCTATTAGAGTCGGTTCATGAGGATCCACGTGGTGAGCGATGTCCACGGCCGCGCGGACGCCCTGGTGAGCGCGGCGGACGGCGCCGACGTCCTCATCTGCCTCGGCGACCTGATCCTGTTCATCGACTACCAGGACCACGGGCAGGGCATCTTCGCCGACCTGTTCGGCCAGGAGAACGCCGACCGCTTCATCGCGCTGCGCACCGAGAAGCGCTTCGACGAGGCCCGCGCGTTCTCCCGGGGCCTGTGGGCGTCGCTGGAGGGCGACGCGTGGCCGCACATCGAGCGGGCGGTCGACCGGCAGTACGCGGAGCTGTTCGCGGCCATGCCGTCCCCGGCGTACCTCACCTACGGCAACGTGGACGTCCCGCGCATGTGGGGCCCGCACCTGCGCGACGGCCACCACGTCCTGGACGGGGAGACCGCCGAGATCGGCGGGCTGCGGTTCGGGTTCGTCGGCGGCGGCCTCCGCACCGAGTACCGCACCCCCTACGAGCTGGACGAGGAGACCTTCGCGGCCAAGGTCGAGGCCGTCGGCGAGGTGGACGTGCTGTGCTCCCACATCCCGCCCGCCGTCCCCGAGCTGCTGTACGACACGGTCGCGCGCCGGTTCGAGCGGGGCAGCGAGGCGATCCTGGACGCGATCCACCGCACGCAGCCGAAGTACGTGCTGTTCGGGCACGTCCACCAGCCGCTCGCGAGCCGCATCCGGATCGGCCGCACCGAGTGCGTGAACGTCGGGCACTTCCGGGCCCGCGGCGTTCCGCACGTCCTGACGGTGTGACGGATACCGTCGGAACGACAGCGGGCCCCGGCGCGGGCCCGAGAGGAGCCGGAGGGAGACGCAGATGGCGGACCGCACGAGTTCTTCCATCACGGTCAAGGCCGGGAAGGCCGACATCATGGCGGTGATCGCCGACCTGGAGGCCTACCCGGAGTGGGCGAGCGGCATCCGCGAGTTCACCGTGCAGGAGACCGGCGAGGACGGCCGCGCGCTGCGCGGCCGGCTGACGTTCGACGGCGGCCCGTTCAGCGACACCGTCGGCCTCGCCTACACCTGGGAGGGCGACGACCGGGTCACGTGGGAGCTGGTGGAGCCCGGCACGGTCGTCACCGGCCTGCACGGCACCTACGCCCTCGCCGAGGAGGGCGGCGCCACCGAGGTGACCTACGAGCTGGCCGTGGACGTCCGCATCCCGATGATCGGCATGGTGAAGCGCAAGGGCGAGAAGCGGATCATCGACTCCGCGCTGAAGGGCCTCAAGCGGCGCGTCGAGCGCTGAGCGGCCGCCGCCGCGTCCCGCCGACGAGGCGCTATACCGCGCGGGCCGGTGCCGGGGGGATGATGGAGGCGGCGGCGGCGCGCGGGACCGTGCCAAACCGCCGGCAACGGGTAGTGCGGTGAATGGCTCCAGCCGGGGCGCGCGAGGAGGAGGAAGCGTTACATGGCCCTGACCATCGGCGTGGATGTGGGCGGCACCAAGGTGGCCGCGGGGGTCGTCGACGACCGCGGGACGATCCTGGAGAAGGTCCGCCGGCCCACTCCTTCGACGAACCCGAAGGAGACCGCCGAGACCATCGCCGAGGTCGTCGAGCTGCTCAAGGGCAAGTACGACGAGGTCTCGGCGGTCGGCCTCGGCACGGCCGGCTTCGTGGACGAGGCGCGCGCCACGGTGCTGTTCGCGCCGAACCTCGCCTGGCGCGACGAGCCCATCAAGGAGAAGGTCGAGAGCCTGGTCGGGCTGCCGGTCGTCGTGGAGAACGACGGCAACGCGACCGCGTGGGGCGAGGCCCGCTTCGGCGCCGGGCGCGGGGAGAACTTCCTCGTCCTGGTGGCGCTCGGCACCGGCATCGGCGGCGGCATCATCATCAACGGCGAGCTGTACCGGGGCCGGTTCGGCATCGGCGCCGAGATGGGCCACTTCCGGGTCGTCCCGGACGGGCGGCGCTGCGGCTGCGGCAACCGCGGCTGCTGGGAGCAGTACGCCAGCGGCAACGCCCTGGTGCACGAGGCCCGCGATCTGGCCCGGGTGGCGCCCGCGATGGCGGGGCGGCTGCTGGAACTCGGCGGCGGGCGGCCGGAGGGCATCAGCGGCCCCGAGGTGTCGCAGGCGGCCCGCGAGGGCGACAAGGCCGCGCTGGAGTGCTTCCGCACGATCGCGCACTGGGCGGGCCAGGGGCTCGCCGACCTCAGCGCCATCCTGGATCCGGGCGCCTTCATCATCGGCGGCGGCCTGTCGGACGCCGGCGACCTTTTGCTCGACCCGATCCGCGCGGCGTTCGAGGACGCGCTGACCGGACGCGGCCACCGCCCGCTGCCCGACATCCGCATCGCCGAGCTGGGCTCGGCGGCGGGCATCGTCGGCGCCGCGGACCTCGCCCGCGTCCGCCCGCTGCACGACGTGATCGTGTAGGCGTGGCCGCGGTCCGCCTGCTGAGCTACAACGTCCGGTCGCTGCGCGACGACCCGGCGGCGGTGGCCCGCGTCGTCCGCGCCGCCGCCCCGGACGTGCTGTGCCTGCAGGAGGTCCCGCGCTTCGGGGCCTGGCGGCTGCGGCGGCGCCTGCTGGCGAACGCGTGCGGCATGCGGATCGCGGCGGGGCGGCGGGCCTGCGGGCTCGCCGTCCTCACCGCCCGCCGCGTCCGGCGCAGGGCCCGCGAGTTCCACCTGCTCACACCGGATCCGCAGCTGCACCGCCGGGCCCTGGCGATCGCCGTCCTGGAGGTCGGCGGCGCCCGCTTCATCGCCGCGAGCACCCATCTGGACCTGAAGCCGGGGCCGCGGCGACGCCACGCCGACGAGATCCTCGCCCACCTCGACCGCGCCCGCGCCCGCTACGGCGCCCCGGTGGTCCTCGCGGGCGATTTCAACGAGGAGCCGGGCGGCGACGCCTGGAACGCCCTGGCCCGGCGCTTCACGGACGCCCGCCTGGCCGCCCCCGCGGGGGAGGAGCCCACCTTCTCGTCGCGGAACCCGAACCGCCGCATCGACGCCGTCTTCACCGACCCCGCGGTGGCCGTCAGGGGCTGCGGCGTCCCCGCCGGCGCGGCCTTCGCCGCGGACTACCCGGCGGCGACGGACCACCGCCCGGTCATGGCCGACCTGGACGTCGGCTAGACCACGGCTCCGTCGTCGGGGTCGCGGGGCTCGTCGCCCATGCGCAGGACGAGGGTGACGAAGCCGCCGATGAAGGCGGCGACGGCCAGGAAGGCGGCCCAGCCGGGGACCTCCCAGTCGAGGATGACGGTGATCAGCAGGTAGACGGGCCCGCCGATCAGCGCGACCCAGGCGCCCTTGGTGAGCGGGTCGGCGGCCGGCAGCGGCGGGGGAGGCGGCGGGACGTAGTGGCCCTCGTCGTCGGCGTCGGGCGGGAACTCCGGCACCTCCGTCGCCTTGATCACGCGGGCGCGGGGGAGGCGGCCGGTGCGGTCGTCGCCCTCCTCAGGCGGGTCGGCGGGCTCGCGGAGGTTCTCCTCGTCCGGCCAGGGGACGTCGTCGCCGTCGGGCACGTCGTCGAAGCCGGCGACGATCTCGGCCCAGATGGCGTCCTCGTCGCGTTCGGCCGCGCCGCCCGCGCCCTGCCCGGCGCCCCGCCCGGAACCCCGGCCGGCGTCCGGCGCGGCGTCGGGCGAGGGGTCGCCGCCGGCGGGGTCGGCGAGGTCGGTGTCCGCGCGGTCGGGCTTCTCGGCGCGCCCGGCCTTCTCGCCGCGCGCGTCGTCGGAGCCGCGGGACGAGGCGTCGCGGAGCCGGGCCAGGTGGACGCGGAGGATGCCCTCGGCGGTGGGCTTCATGTCGACGTCCACGTAGAGCCGGTCGAGGACGTCGCCGGGCGTGGGCTCGGCGGACGCGTCGGCGGGTTCCGGCAACCCGGACGGCGAGGTGGCGTAGGCGGCGACCCCGGCCTCGCCGAGCGCCGCCAGCATGGCGTCCGCCAGATGCGGGGCGAGGTCGACCAGCGGGGCGTAGGTGTCGGCCGACAGTCCATTGCCACGGCGATTCACGGGGCCGGCTCCTTCGACGTCTCCGGCGTGGCCGACAGCACCGGCATGACGGCCTCCGCTCCCCTGACGACAGTGCGGTGCCCGCTCGCGCCCCCGCCGCGCGGCGGCGCTCCCGGACACCCCGAAACGTGTGTCCCACGGTATTCGCTGCGACGCGCGGGACAAGCCCCCCGGCGCACCCGATTGAGGTTCACCGTTCAGAGCCTACGTTCCCGGGCGGCCCCGCCGTCGCGCGGACCGCGTCCCGTTCCGGGGTACCGGCCGGTAGATCGCTGCGACATGGAGTGGGAAGATGTCCCATCATCTCCCGTCGGCCAGGGACCGGCCGCGCTCGCCCCGGAGCGCCGGTCCGAGGAAGGTGTCCGCATGCTGTGGTTCTGGATCCTGCTCAGGATCGTCCTGTCGCCGATCCTTTACCTCCTGTGGTGGCCGCGGAACGAGGGGATGCGCAACGTCCCGCTGCGCGGCCCGGCGCTGATGGTGAGCAACCACCTGTCGTTCGCCGACCACTTCTTCGGCCCGCTGCCGTTGCTGCGCCCGATCTACTTCATCGGCAAGGGCGAGTACTTCACCGGCAAAGGGATCAAGGGGCTGATAAGCAAGGGCTTCTTCACCGGGGTGGGCGTCGTGCCCGTCGACCGGACCGGCGGGGACGCGGCCGAGGCCGCGCTCCAGACCGGGCTGCGGATCCTCGGCGAGGGCAAGCTGCTCGGCATCTACCCGGAGGGCACCCGGGCGCCCGACAACCGGCTGTACCGGGGCAAGACGGGGGTGGCGCGGCTGGCGCTGAAGTCCCGCGTCCCGGTGATCCCGATGGCGATGATCAACACGTTCGAGCTGATGCCCCCCGGCAGGCCGCTGCCGCGGCTCGGGGTGCGGCCCGGCGTGCGGTTCGGGAAGCCGATGGACTTCTCCCGGTTCTACGGCCGCGAGGACGACCACGAGGTGCTGCGGCAGATCACCGACGAGATCATGGCGGCGATCCGGGAGCTGTCCGGGCAGGAGTACGTCGACCGGTACGCCGCCGAGGTGAAGGCGGAGGCGGCCGGCGGGCGGGCGCGGCCGGCGGACGACGACGGCGGCCTGAGCGGCCACGGGTGAGCGGCCGGGGATGATGGGCCTGGAGGCCGCGCTGTGGCGGGCCGTGGCGGTCTACCGCGGCCTCGCGCTGGTGTACGCCGCGGTCGTGATCGCCATGAACTCCGACGGCTACGCGCACCCGGCCGCCGGCTGGGCCGTCCTCGCCGCCATGGCCGCCTGGACGGGCTACGCCGTCCGCGCGTTCGGCGACCCGCGCCGGCGCGGCCGCCCGCTGCTGGCCGCCGACCTCGCGGTCGCCGCGGGCTGCGTGCTGGCGACGGCGTGGGTGGAGACGCCCGCGAACATCGCCGCCGGGCGCCCCACGCTGCCGGTGTCGTGGGTGGCCGCGGCGGTGCTGTCGTGGGCGGTGGTGGGCGGGCGCCGGCTCGGCCTCGCCGCCGCGGTCGTCCTCGCCGCGGCGAACCTGCTGGTGCACGTGATCGCCGGGACGAGCGGCGGCGTCGGCGGCACCACGTTCAACGGCATCGTGCTGCTGCTGCTCGCCGGGCTCGTCGTCGGGCACGTCGTCCGGCTGGCGCGCGAGGCGGAGGCGCGGCTCGCGCGGGCCGTGGAGCTGGAGTCGGCCAACCGGGAGCGCGAGCGGCTCGCCCGCCGCATCCACGACTCGGTGCTGCAGGTCCTCGCCATGGTGCAGCGGCGCGGCGGCGAGCTCGGCGGCGAGGCGGCCGAGCTGGGCCGGCTGGCGGGCGAGCAGGAGGCCGCGCTGCGCGCCCTGATCGGCACCGCCCCGCCGCGGGTCCCGGACGCGCGGGTCCCCGGCGCCCGGACCCCGGACGGCGGCGACGCCGACCTGCGGCCGCTGCTGACCGCGCACGCGTCCACGTCCGTCACCGTCTCCACGCCGGCGACCGAGGTACGGCTGCCCGCGCACGCCGCGCGGGAGGTCGCGGCGGCCGTGGCGGCGGCCCTCGACAACGTGGCGCGGCACTGCGGCGACGGCGCCCGCGCGTGGGTCCTGCTGGAGGACGGCGGCGGCGAGGTCACCGTCAGCGTCCGCGACGACGGGCCCGGCATGCCCGCCGGGCGGCTGGACGAGGCCGCGGCGGCCGGGCGGCTCGGCGTCGCCCAGTCCATCCGGGGCCGCGTCGCCGACCTCGGCGGCGAGGTCGTGATCTTCTCCGCGCCGGGCGAGGGCACCGAGATCGAGATGACCGTGCCCCGCCGGCCGGGCTCCCGTCCTAGGGTGTCGGCGTGAGCCTGCGAGTCATGGTCGTGGACGACCATCCGATGTGGCGCGAGGCCGTCGCCCGCGACCTCGCCGAGGCCGGGCACGACGTGGTCGCGACCGCCGGAGAGGGCCGCGCCGCCGTCCGCGTCGCCGCCGCCGCGCGCCCCGAGGTCGCGGTCGTCGACCTCCAGCTGCCCGATCTCAGCGGCGTCGAGGTGACCCGCCGCCTGGCCGCCGCCGACCCGCCCGTCCGGGTGCTGGTGCTGTCGGCGAGCGGTGAGCAGCAGGACGTCCTGGAGGCGGTGAAGGCGGGCGCCACCGGCTACCTGCTGAAGTCCGCCGCCCGCGAGGAGTTCCTGGACGCCGTCCGCCGCACCGGGGAGGGCGACGCCGTCTTCACCCCGGGCCTCGCCGGCCTCGTCCTCGGCGAGTTCCGCCGGCTGGCCGCCGCGCCCGCCCGCGAGGACGACGACGCGCCCCGCCTCACCGACCGCGAGACCGAGGTGCTGCGGCTCGTCGCCAAGGGCCTGACGTACAAGCAGATCGCGCAGCGCCTCGTCCTGTCACACCGCACCGTGCAGAACCACGTGCAGAACACGCTCGGCAAGCTCCAGCTCCACAACCGCGTCGAGCTCGTCCGCTACGCCATCGAGAAGGGCCTCGACCAGGAGGAGTAGCCCCCGGCCGGCCTCGGCCCGGCCGGGCCGCCGGAACCGGCTGAACCGCGGACGGCGCCTCCGCGTCTGATGGCGGAACGTGCGGCAGGACGGGAGCGCGCCATGGTTGACGAGATCTGGGGCCCCGCACTGGGGTTCTTAGCGGCCCACCTCCTGGTCGGGCTGGTGCTGGTGGGGGTGCTGCGGAGGGTCCGGGCGGGCGTGCTGCGCGGCGGCCCCCCGACCCGCGATCTGCACCCGTACGAGGTCGCCTGCTGGAGCGCGACGGACGCTACCCGCCGGCCGCGGAGCTGCGGGCCGAGCTGGACGCCCTCGCCGCCGCGTCCGGCTTCCCGGCGGTCACATGAGCGGCCCCTTCGCGCCCGGCTCCGACCCCGGCTTCGACCCCGGCCTGGCGGCGGCGCAGGAGGCGCTCGTCCGCGCGATGACGTCCGGCGGGCCGCTCCCGGACGGCTTCGACGCCGGCGCGGTCGGGGCCGCCGCGCACGGCATCCTCCTCAAGCGGGCCGGCGAGGTCGCCCGCGCCTGGCCCGCGCTCGCCGCGTCCTACGGGACGTCCTGGCGCGCGGCGTTCACCGGCTGGGCGGCGCGGCGGCCGACCCGCGGGTCGTTCCGGGACGGCTGGGACTTCGCCCGCGCCCACCGCGCCGATCTCGGCCGGGACGCGGCGCGGGAACTGGCGCTCGCCGAGGTCCGGTGGTCGTATGACGGCGTGTCCCCGCCGCGCCCGCGGCGGTTCGCCGTGCGGCGGGCGCCCGGGGGAGTGGCGGTGCGGGTCCGCGGGTACATCCGGGTCTTCGGACGGTCCGCGTCCACCTGACCCCCGGGTCGGGGGAACGAGATGCCGCCGCCCGCGCCAGCGGCTATGGTCTAGACCAATGGCGGCGGGCCGGGAAATCCGGCCGCGCGCCGCCCGGCCGTGTGCCGCAGTCGGAGCATGTGAACTCGAGGGAGGAGCCCGGTGGCTGGAGAAGGAGACGGCAAGCGTGTCGGAGTGCTGACCGGCGGCGGGGACTGCCCCGGTCTGAACGCGGTGATCCGCGCGGTCGTCCGCAAGGGCGTGCAGGTCTTCGGCTACGAGTTCGTGGGCTTCCGGGCCGGCTGGCGCGGGCCCCTCGAAGGCGACACCGTGGCCCTCGACGTGCAGGCCGTGCGCGGGATCCTGCCGCGCGGCGGGACGATCCTCGGCTCGTCCCGGACCAACCCGATCAAGGTCGAGGGCGGCATCGAGCGGATCAAGGACAACCTCGCCGGGCTCGGCGTGGACGCCCTCATCGCGATCGGCGGCGAGGACACCCTCGGCGTCGCCCGCGAGCTGTACGCCAACGGGGTCAACGTCATCGGCGTCCCGAAGACGATCGACAACGACCTGAACGCGACCGACTACACCTTCGGGTTCGACACCGCGGTGAACATCGGCATGGAGGCCGTCGACCGGCTGCACACCACCGCCGAGAGCCACCACCGCGCGCTGATCTGCGAGGTCATGGGCCGGCACGCGGGCTGGATCGCGCTGCACGTCGGCATGGCCGCCGGCGCCAACGTCATCCTCATCCCCGAGCGGCCCTTCGACATCGAGAAGGTCTGCCAGTACGTGGAGAGCCGGTTCAAGACGCGGTACGCGCCGATCATCGTGGTGTCCGAGGGCGCCCATCCGGTCGACGGGCAGATGCAGCTGCAGACCGGCGAGCGCGACGCGTTCGGGCACGTCCGGCTCGGCGGCATCGGCCAGGCCCTCGCCGACGAGATCGAGAAGCGCACCGGCAAGGAGGCCCGCGCCACCGTGCTCGGGCACATCCAGCGCGGCGGCACCCCCACCGCGTTCGACCGGGTCCTCGCCACCCGCTTCGGCCTGCAGGCCATCGACGCGGTCAAGGACGGCGACTACGGCAAGATGGTCGCGCTCAGGGGCACCGACATCGTCCGCGTGGGGCTGGACGAGGCGACCAAGGAGCTGAAGACCGTCCCGCTGGAGCGCTACGCCGAGGCCGAGGTCTTCTTCGGCTGATCCCCGCCTCCCGGCGGGAACACGTCTTCCGGGTCGCGGTGTTGCCCACAGTGGGCCACACTAGAAGCTCGCCCCTCGATCTGTTCCCGCCAGGAGGACCACGCATGACCACGCTCGACACCGCGCCGGCGGACGTCCGGGAGCAGTCGCCGGTCGACGGCGAGCCGTGCGTGCTGCTCAAACTCGGCGAGGTCGTCCTCAAGGGCAAGAACCGCGAGCAGTTCGAGCGCCGCCTCGCCGACAACGTGCGCCGGGCCGTCCGGCCCATCGCCCGCGTGGACGTCGTCCGCCGCCACGGCGTGTTCATCATCCGCAAGCACGACGCCGACCCGGCGACCATGGAGCGGGTCGCGCAGCGGGTGACCGACGTCATGGGCATCGTGTGGGCGCACCGCGCCTGGCGCGTCGGCAAGGACCTCGCCAGCGTCGAGCGCGCCGCGCTGGAGCTCATGGACGGCCGCACCGGCACGTTCGCCGTCCGGTCCCGGCGCCGCGACAAGCGCTTCCCGATGACCTCCACCGAGCTCGACCGGCACGTCGGCGGGCTCGTCGCCGGCCGCTACGGGCAGCCCGTCAAGCTCAAGGACCCCGAGCACACCCTGTCCATCGAGGTCGACCGCGACGAGGTGTTCGTCTACTCCGGCGGCCTGCCCGGCCAGGGCGGCCTCCCCGTCGGGATGAGCGGCCGCGCGCTCGTGCTGATGTCCGGCGGCATCGACTCGCCGGTCGCCGCGTACCGGATGATGCGCCGCGGCCTGCGCGTCGACTACCTGCACTTCTCCGGCATGCCGTTCACCGGCCCGGAGTCGATCTACAAGGCGTACGCGCTCGTCCGCGAGCTGGACAAGTTCCAGGGCGGGTCCCGGCTGTTCGTCGTGCCGTTCGGCAAGGCGCAGCAGCAGATCAAGTCCTCCGGGGCCGACCGGCTGGCCGTGATCGCGCAGCGCCGGCTGATGCTGCGCACCGGCGAGGTCGTCGCGCGCCGGCTGCGCGGCGCCGCACTGATCACCGGCGACGCGCTCGGCCAGGTGTCCAGCCAGACGCTCACCAACATCACCGCGCTGGACGACGCCGTGGAGCTGCCGATCCTGCGGCCCCTGGTCGGCATGGACAAGAGCGAGATCATGGACCAGGCGCGCCGCATCCGCACGCTGTCGATCTCCGAGCTGCCCGACGAGGACTGCTGCACCATGCTCGCGCCGCGCCGGGCCGAGACCAAGGCCAAGATCGACGACCTGCGCAGGATCGAGAAGCGCCTCGACGTGGACGAGCTGGCCGACCACCTGGCCGACTCCGTCCAGGAGCACCGGCCCGCCTACGCCGACCCGGCGTCCTGACCCCCGAGGGCG
>NZ_JBIQHY010000006.1:53337-59655 GCF_044508335.1 Actinomadura sp. | reverse complement strand
GCCGCCGGACGGCCGGTCAGCGGGCGTCGAAATCGGTCGGGCGCGGCGGCTCGGGGCCGTCCGGGCCCATCAGGGTGATGCGCTCGATCCGCACGATGCGGAACCGGCGGCCGGCGACCGCGATGCCGTTGCGGCGGGTCTCGTCCTCCAGCAGGTCCGCCGCCTCGGCGAACCGGGCGATGTCCGCCTCGGCCGGGCTCTCCACCGCCGGCACCACGTGCCGGAAGTAGGTGATCAGCGCCTCGCGGGCCTGCTGCGGCGCGTCGTGCAGCCGCCCGATCGGCCGCCAGCGCCGCTCGCTGCGCTCGGCCACCGTGAACGCGGGCGCCAGCGCGACCGGGGTGAGGAACGCTCCGGACGGCTCGCTGCCCGACGCCGCCGCCGCGTCCAGCACCTGGCACAGCAGCTCCGCGGTCGCGAAGTCGGACGCGGGACCGTCGTCGGGCAGCAGGTCGTGGCCGCGGCCGGGCCCGGCCGCGGCCGGCAGCGGATCCAGGTCCGTCGGGCGGGGCGGCTCGGGCCCGTCCGGGCCGGTGCGGACGAGCTGCTCGACCCGCACGATGCGGAACCGCCGCCCGCCCGCGGCCACCTCGTCGACCTGCTCGTGCTGCACCGTGCGCGCCGCGCCGAGCAGCTCGCGCCCGGCCGTGCCGCCCTCCAGCGCCGCCAGGTCCTCCAGCCGCCCCGCGAGCAGCTCCCGCGCGCCCTGCGGCAGCGGGTCGCACGGGCACACGACCTGCCAGCCGCCCGGGACGCGCTCGGCGGCCGTGAAGAGCGTGCCCACGACCACGAGCTGCGGGTAGGCGGTGAGGGCGCGGCACGCGTCCGCGAGCATCACCGCGGCGACCGGGTCGACGCCGTCCAGATCCTCCGGGAACAGCCGCCCCCCGGCGTCACCATCGCCCGTTGTCATGCCGGACATCATCCTCGCCGCGCCCGTTCCGGCCAATGGTTCAGACCAATTTGTTACCGGTGCGTTCCCGGCCGGGCCGGCGCGACCGCCGCGACCAGGCTCGCCGCCAGCAGCGCCAGGCCGGCCAGCGCGGCGGCGCCCAGCCGCTCGCCCAGCAGCACCGTGCCGAGCGCGGCGGCCACCGCCGGCTCCGCCAGCGTCAGCGTCGTCGCCGTCGTGGCCGGGGTGGTGCGCAGGCCGCGCGCGAACAGCAGGTAGCCGCCGGCCGTGGCGACCACCCCGAGGTAGAGCGCGATCAGCGCGCCCTCCCCGGTGAGCAGCCAGCCCGATCCCGTGCGCAGGACCGGGAGCAGCGGGACGGCCGCCGCCCCGAACAGCGCGCCGACGACGGCCCGGTCCTCCTCGCCCCGGGAGATGAGGGCCGACGCGATCGTCGCGTACACCGCGTACGACAGCCCGGACAGCAGCGCCAGGGCGATGCCGGCCGGCTCGACGCCCGCGTCCCGGCCGCCGCCGATGAGCAGCGCGCAGCCCGCGACCGCCCCGGCGGTCGCCGCCGCCCAGCGGCCCGCCGGGCGCGACCGGCGGGTCAGCAGCCCGATCGCGCCGGCGAACACGGGCGCGCTGCCGATCGTGACGACGGTGCCGGCCGCGACGCCGGTGCGGCCCGCGGCGACGAAGAAGGCCGACTGGTACACCGCGATCGCGGCCGCGCCGGCGCCGACCAGCGGCAGGTTGCGGCGGTTCCCGAGCAGGCGGCGCAGCCCGGCGCCGCGGCGGGTGCAGGCCGCGAGCGCGAGCAGCACGGCGCCGCCGATGACGATGCGGCTCGCGGCGATGGAGAACGCGGACGCGCCGCCCGCGAAGGTGCGGACGGTCCCGGTCGTCCCCCACAGGGACGCCGCCAGCAGGACGTCGGCGCCGCCGCCGAACCGGAGGACGCGGGGGTCCCGCGCGGACGCGCGCGTGCGTGCGGAATGCTGTGACACGGAGGCTCCTGACCTCGAATCGGAAGGGGAAGATCCGGATTCGGGGCGCAGGAGGACGCGGCCGGGCGCGTCCCGCGCCGGGCCGTGTCACATGCCGTCACGAGTGCGGTCGCCGCGCCCCGTCAGGAGCGCGGCGGCCCGCAGTCGGAAACCCAGTAGGCCACGTATCGGACGATACCGCGCCGCTCAGGCCGGGACGGTGTCCGGGTCCTGCGCCTGGGTCAGGGAGCGGCCCACGATCGGGGGCAGCTCGCGGACGAGCTTGGCCAGCTCGCGGAGGTCGCCGTCCACCAGGGCCTGCGGGCCGTCGCAGAGGGCGGTCTCCGGGTGCGGGTGCACGTCGATGATCACGCCGTCGGCGCCGACCGCGACCGCGGCGCGGGTCAGCGGGAG
Source organism: Actinomadura sp. (assembly GCF_044508335.1). Lineage (NCBI taxonomy): Bacteria > Bacillati > Actinomycetota > Actinomycetes > Streptosporangiales > Thermomonosporaceae > Actinomadura > Actinomadura sp. The sequence goes on along the minus strand of NZ_JBIQHY010000006.1, from coordinate 57,360 downwards.
CACGAGGTCGCGGCTGCCGCCGGAGTGCGACGGGTCCACGATCACCGGCAGGTGGGAGAGGCGCTGCGCCACCGGCACCGCGGAGATGTCGAGGGTGTTGCGGGTCGCGTTCTCGAACGTGCGGATGCCGCGCTCGCACAGCACGATGTCGAGGTTGCCGCGCTGGGCGACGTACTCGGCCGCCATCAGCCACTCCTCGATCGTGCCGTTCATGCCGCGCTTCAGCATGACCGGCTTGCCGGACTCGCCGGCGGCCTGCAGGAGGGAGAAGTTCTGCGCGTTGCGGGTGCCGATCTGCAGCATGTCCGCGTAGGAGGCGACGAGCTCGACGTCGCCGGCGTCCACCACCTCGGTGACGATCGGCATGCCGGTCTCCGCCCGCACGTCCGCGAGGATGCGCAGCCCGGCCTCGCCGAGCCCCTGGAACGCGTACGGGGAGGTGCGCGGCTTGAACGCGCCGCCGCGCAGCAGCGTCGCGCCCGCCGCCTGCGCCATCTGCGCGGCGCCGAGCGTCTGCTCGGGCGTCTCCACCGCGCACGGGCCGGCGATCAGCGTCATGGTGCCGGGGCCGATCGGCACCCCGCCGACCCGGACGACCGAGCGCTCGGCGTGGTTCTCGCGGCTCACCAGCTTGTAGGGCGCCGAGATGCGGATGACGTCGCTGACGCCGCGCATGCCGCGCAGGTTCAGCGAGCCGAACTGCTGGACGTCGCCGACCAGCCCGACGATGGTCCGCTCCACGCCGCGGCTGACGAAGGCGTCGCCTCCCGCCGTCTCGACCAGTGAGACGACGGCCCTGACATCCGCTTCGTTGGCCTCCGGGGCCATGACGACGACCATTGGTGTGCTGCCTCTCCTGTCTCGCCCGGAACCCCGGTGGGCCCCGCGGACGACCCCTGGAACAGAGAAAGCCCCGGGCCACTGGGCCCGGGGCTTCTCATTCCGTGGTCTGTCAGCGCAGCGTCTGGCAGACCAGCCGTCCGGGCTGGCCGTACCAAAAGAAATAGACGACGTTGCGCACGCGCCCAAGCGTAGCCGATGCCCGCGGAGCGCGTTCGCACCTACCCCCGAATATGGCTCAGCTCACGTCGGATGGCAGGATGGCCGCGTCATGACCCACCCCGAAGACTCCGCACCGCCGCCGCCGGATCTGCCGCCCGGCCAGTACGTCCCCCGGGGCTGGCCCGTCCTCCACTACGGCCCCGTGCCGAAGTTCCGTCCCGCGGACTGGGACTTCCGGGTCTTCGGCGCCACCGCGTCGGGCACGCAGCACCGCTGGACCTGGGAGGAGTTCGACGCGCTGCCGAGGGTCAGGTCGGTCGCCGACTTCCACTGCGTCACCAAGTTCACGATCCCCGGCATCGAGTGGGAGGGGGTCCCCGGCGCGGCGATCGCCGAGCTGGCGCCGCCCGCGCCGGACGCCACGCACGTGATGGTCTGGGCCGAGTACGGCTACAGCGCCAACATCCGGATGAGCGACTTCCTCGCCGACGGGACGATGTTCGCCACCCACCACGGCGGCGAGCGGCTGACCGCCGACCACGGCTTCCCGGTCCGCATCGTCGTCCCGCACCTGTACGCGTGGAAGAGCGTGAAATGGGTCCGGGGCGTCGAGTACCTGGTGAAGGACCGCCGCGGCTTCTGGGAGGAGCGCGGCTACCACAACGTCGCCGACCCGTGGCGGGAGCAGCGCTACTCTTACCAGGAGGACGAGGGCGAGTCGCCGCCCCTGTGACGGGCCGCGGGCCGGGGCCGGACGCGTGGCCGGGTGTGGCCCGTTCGAGACATTCGTAAATCTGCAACGGGCGGACCGGCGGGGACGGTAGCCGTTACCGTAAGTCGTCATGGTCCTACCGTCCGTCGCAGACGCCGTGGTGTACGCGACCGCGGCCGGCGCCGCCTCCGGGGTCTGGGCGCTGCGCCGGTGCCTGCCGCTGCCGTCCGGCTGCCTGCGCGTGCAGCGCGCGCCCGCCGACCCGGCCGAGCAGGCGGCGTTCGCGGCCCTGCACCTGGTCGCGCGGGCGGCGCAGCCGCTGCGCGGCGGGCTCACCGACGACGCGGCGCGCCGGGCGGCGCGGCGGCTCCGGCCGCTGCTGGGCGCCGAGGCGGTCGCGCTGGTCGCGGTGCGCCCGCCGGGGAACGCGACGGAGGACGCGGGCGAGGGCGCCGCGGAGGGCGCCGCGGGCGCCGGCGGCCGGGTCCGGGCCGCGCCGCGGCTGCTCGCCTGGGACGGCGCGGGCGGCGGCGTCCACGCGGCGGAGGCCGTCCGGCACGCGCTGCCCGTCCTCGCGTCCGGCCGCCCCCGGGTCGCCGCGCCGGAGCCGGCCGGCTGCGCCGACCCGCACTGCCCCGTCCGGACGGCGCTGACCGCGCCGCTCACCGTCGACGGGCGGGTGGAGGGCGCGCTGACCGCGTACTGGCGGCGCGCGTCGGCGGCGCGGATCCGCGCCGCCGGGGAGGCGGTCCGCCTCGTCGCCGCCCAGCTGGAGCTGGCCGAGCTGGACGCCGCCCGCGTCCGGCTCGGCGAGGCCGAGGCGCGGGCGCTGCGCGCGCAGATCTCCCCGCACTTCGTCTACAACTCGCTGACCACGATCGCCTCGTTCGTCCGCACCGACCCCGACCGCGCCCGCGCCCTGCTCCTCGACTTCGCCGACTTCGCCCGCTACTCCTTCCGCAACCCCCGCGACTTCACCACCCTCGCCGACGAGCTGCGCTCCATCGACCGCTACCTGCTGCTGGAGCGGGCCCGGTTCGGCGAGCGGCTGACCTGCAGCGTCGACGTCGCGCCCGAGGTGCTGCCGGTCGCCGTCCCGTTCCTGGCGCTGCAGCCGCTCGTGGAGAACGCCGTCCGGCACGGCATGGCGGGCGGCGGCACGCCGTTCCACATCACGATCACCGCGCGCGACTCGGGCGCCGAGGCGGCCATCAGCGTCGAGGACGACGGGGCCGGCATGGATCCCGAGCGGCTCCGGGAGATCCTGTCCGCGCCGCTCGGCCGGCCCGGCCCGGCCGGCTGGGGCGGCGCCGCCCGGCCCCGGCGCGACGGGCACGCCGACCCGGGCATCGGCCTCGCCAACGTCGACGAGCGCATGCGCCGGGTCTACGGCGACGAGTACGGGCTCACCGTCGAGACAGCGCCCGGCGCCGGGACCAAGGTCAATCTGCGCGTTCCCAAGTACCGTCCTGGCGTGTTTCCGGAGTGACGCCCGGACGGCGGGGCGGGATACTCACTTCCTGGAATCGATTGCGGACGGACGGTAATCGCGGCAAAGTCGCCCTCATGCTCCACGTCCTCGCCGTCGACGATGAACGTCCCGCACTGGAGGAGCTGTCCTATCTCCTCCGGCAGGATCCGCGGATCGGGCAGGTCACCGGAGCGGGGGACGCCTCGTCCGCGCTCCGCGACCTCAGCCGCCTGCTGGTGGCGGGCGAGCGCCTCGACGCGGTGTTCCTGGACATCCGGATGCCGGGGCTCGACGGCCTCGACTTCACCCGGCTGCTCACCGGGTTCGCCGCGCCGCCGCACGTCGTCTTCGTGACCGCGCACGACGACTGCGCCGTCACCGCCTACGAGCTGGGCGCGCTCGACTACCTGCTGAAGCCGGTCCGGCCCGAGCGGCTCGCCGAGTCGGTCCGCCGGGTCGCCGAGGCCGTGCACCGGACGGGCCCGCCGGCGGCGGCCGCCGACCCCGACGACGAGCTGATCCCCGTCGAGCTCGGCGGCCGGACCCGGCTCGTCTCCCGCCGGACGGTGACGCACGTGGAGGCGCAGGGCGACTACGTCCGGCTGCACACCGCGGACGGCGGCTACCTGGTGCGGATGCCGCTGTCGGCGCTGACCAGGCGGTGGGAGGCGGCCGGGTTCATCCGCATCCACCGCAGCACCCTGGTCGCGGCCGCGCACATCACCGAGGTGCGGTTCGACGGCGGCCGCGCGGCCGTCCGGATCGGGGACGAGATCCTGCAGGTCAGCCGCCGGCACACCCGCGAGGTGCGGGAGCGCCTGGTGCGCAGGTTCCACCA
>NZ_JBIQHY010000006.1:42971-53237 GCF_044508335.1 Actinomadura sp. | reverse complement strand
ACCGCCCCGGCTCCGGGGGCCGCCGAGGTGCGCGCCCTGATCCGCGCCCAGCTGCGGACCGCCCTCGGCACCTGCGCGATCGTCGCGGCCGTCCTGGCGGGCCTGCCGCTGCTGGCGCTCGTCCCCGCGGTCGCGCGGGCGCGGGTGCACGGCGTGCCGCTGTGCTGGCTCGTCCTCGTCGGCGGCGTCCAGCCGTTCTGGATCGCGATCGCGTTCCGGCAGCTGAGACGGGCCGAGCGCGCCGAGCGGGCGATGGGCCGCGGGTGACGGTGCCGGCCGTGGGGGCGCTCACCGCCCTCGCCGCGCTGCTCTGCCTGACCGCGGCCCTCGGCGCCTGCGGCCGCCGCGCGGCCTGCACCGCGTCCGACCTCCTCGTCGCCTCGCGCGGCGTCACCCCGTGGTGGAACGCGTCCGCGATCAGCGGCGAGTACATCTCCGCCGCGTCGTTCCTCGGCACCGCCGGGCTCGTCCTCGCCTACGGCGCCGACATGCTGTGGCTCCCGATCGCCGCGGCCGCCGGGCACGTCCTGCTGCTGGCGTTCGTCACCGCGCCGCTGCGCCGCTCCGGCGCCTACACGGTCTCCGACTTCGCCGAGTGGCGGCTCGGCTCCCGCGCCGTCCGCCGCATCGTCACCGCCTGCGTCTGCTTCATCGGCTGGTTCTACCTGCTGCCCCAGTTCGAGGGCGCCGGCGTGACGCTGCGCGTGCTGACCGGCGCGCCCGTCTGGGCGGGCTGGGCCGTGGTCGTCGCCGTCACGCCGGCGCTGGTGCTGTCCGGGGGGATGCGCAGCATCACCATGGTCCAGGCCGTCCAGTTCTGGGTGAAGCTGGCCGCCGTGGCGGTGCCCGCGGCGGCCCTGCTCGGCCTGTGGCACATGTCCGGCGGCCCCGGCCCGCTCGGCGACGGCGTCCCCCGGTTCGACCGCACCACCCGGGTGCACATGCGCACCGACGCAGCCGTCACCGTGCCCGCCGACGTCACGGTCACCGCGCGCGGCCGCGTGGACGGCGCCCGCCGCGACGGCGGCCCGCTGGCGCTGGCCGCGGGCCGGCACACCATCGGGCGCGGCACCGACGTGGTCTTCCCCGCCGGCGCCGCGGTGCCGCACGCCGAACGGCTGCCCGCCCAGGACGCCGGCACCTGGGCGATGCCGTTCGCCCGCGGCGAGGAGCACGGGCTGTACCGCACCTACTCGGCGATGCTGGGCGTCATGCTGGGCACCATGGGGCTGCCCCACATCCTGATGCGCTTCTACACCAGCGCGTCGGGGAGCGCCGCCCGCCGCACGGCCGCGCTGGTGCCGGTCCTGCTCGCCCTCTTCTACGTGTTCCCCGCGCTCTACGGGACGCTCGGACGCCTGTACGCGCCGGAACTCCTCATGACCGGCGACACCGACGCGATCGTCCTGCTGCTGCCCGGCCGGATGCTGCCCGGCGCGCCGGGGTCGCTGCTCACCGGCCTCGTCACCGCCGGCGCGTTCGCCGCGTTCATCTCGACGTCCTGCGGCCTCGCCGTCGCCGTCGGCGGGACGCTCGCGCAGTGCGCGCGCCGCACCGACCCGGCGGCGTTCCGCGCCGGCGTGGCGGTCGCGCTGGCCGCGCCGCTCGCCCTGCTGCCCGGCACCGGCGCGCACGGCGCCGCCGGCCTCGTCACCGTGGCCCTCGGCGTGTCGGCGTGTTCGCTGTGCCCGCTGCTCGTCCTCGGCATCTGGTGGCGCGGGCTGACCCCCGCCGGAGCCGCCGCCGGGCTCCTCGCCGGCGGCGGGCTCGCCGTGGCCGCCGGCGCCGCTCGCCTCTGCCGCGCCGCCCCCGCCGGCTGGCCGGCGGCCCTCCTCGCGGAGCCCGCCCTCCTGATCGCGCCGGGCGCGTTCGCCGCCATGGTCGCGGTGTCCCTGCTGACCCGCCGCCGCGTCCCCCGGCACACCGACCGCGCGCTGCGCCGGCTGCACTGCCCTCCCGACCCGGGGACCGGCCGCCGCGCCGGTCCGCGACCGCTCGTCCCGCCGGACCGACCGTTCATCGCATGACTACGCTACGCACATCTCTGATTACACACCGCTTATCGACGGCCGTGTTTTCCTGGTGCCGCCCGGCCGGGCCGCGCGTCTAGTGTTCTCAGTGGCACCACGCCACAAAGGCAAATCCCGGAGATCCGGCGCAGGCCGGATCGGAGTCGCCGGATCCCGTACCGGGGGGGTGGGATCCGGTGGCCTGTGGCTCGGGCGTCGCTGAACAGTCGGGGGGTTGTCCAGCGGCGCCCGAGTCTTATGCGCCCTCTAGCGTTTCCCGCTGTGGTTCACCCGTCGCGCAAGCGCTTCAAGGTCTCGATGTCCTTGGCGTGGGGTTCGGGGGCCCTTCCCGGGGTCTCGATCAGGAAGGGCAGGCCCTGCGCCGCCGGATGGGCGAAGAGGTCGGCGAAGGGCTGCTCGCCGATGTGGCCGGCGCCGATGTTCTCGTGGCGGTCCCTGCCGGAGCCGCAGGGGTCCTTGGAGTCGTTGGCGTGGATCAGTTTCAGGCGGCCCTCGCCCACGGTCGCCACCAGGGCGTCGAGGGTGGCCTTCGCGCCGCCGGGGGCGGCCAGGTCGTGGCCGGCGGCGAAGGCGTGGCAGGTGTCGAAGCAGACGCCCAGCTTCGGATGGTGCTCCAGCTTCTCGAAGAACGGGCCCAGGTCCTGGACCTTGGCGCAGAGCATGTTGTTCTGCCCGGCCATGGGCTCCAGGAGGAGGTCGGGGCCGTCGTCGGGGATCTCCTCCAGCAGGGGGAGGACGTTCTCGTGGATCTGCGCCATGGCCTGGTCGTAGGTCTGGGTCACGGCCGAGCCGGTGTGCACGACGACGCCGCGGGCGCCGATGGCCCGGCCCCGCGTCAGGGAGTGGCGGACGGTCGCGATCGACTTGGCGAGGGTCGCCGGGGTGGGGGAGCCGAAGTTGACCAGGTACGGCGCGTGCACGTAGACGGGGACGCCGTGCTCGCGGAGCTCGGCGTCCTCGGCGGGCCTGCCCTCGGGGAGCGCCCAGCCGCGCGGGTTCGCGACGAACACCTGGATCGCCTCGGCGCCGATCTCGGCGGCGTACTTCAGGCCGCCGGTGGCGAGGCCGCCGGCCACGGGGACGTGCGCCCCGACGGGGCTGGACTGTGCGGTCATGGCGGCTTCAGCCTAGCCGGTCACGGCCCCCGCACGATGGTGACGGTGGACCCGCGCGGAGCCTCGCCGCCGGACGGCGACTGGAACCGGACGATGTCGCCGCCGAAGCCCGTCACGTTGACCTTGAACCCGGATTCGCGCAGCGCCTTGCGGGCGTCCCGCACGGTGCGGCCGGTCACGTCGGGGACGGGGATGTTCTCGGTGCCGCCGCCGTCGTCGCAGCCGAACTGGACCGGGCCCGCGTCGATGATGCAGTCGCGCTTGTTGACCACGATCGTGACGTCGTCGCCGCGGGAGACGCCCGTCCCCTCGGAGGGGGCCTGGTCGATGACGGTGTTCGGCTCCTTGCCGTCCACCTTCTTCTTCTCGACGGTGACGTTCAGGCCCATGGAGCGGAGCCGGTTGGCGGCGTCGTCGCCGTTCTCGCCGATGAGGCGGGGCATCGACATGCCGGTCGAGACGACGATGTCGACGGGCTCGTCCGGGGACTGCTTCTCGCCGGCCTCCGGGTCGGTGCTGATGACCCGGTCCTTGGCCACGGTCTGGGACGGGCTGGTGCTCGTCCGGCCCACCTTGAAGCCCTTGTCCTCCAGGGCGCTCTTGGCGTCGGCGAGGGACTTGCCCTCGACGTCGGGGACCTCGCGGGGCGTGATGCCCTTGGACGGCGTGAGCGTGACGGTCTGCCCCTTGGCGACGCGGGCGCCGGCCGGCGGGTCGGACTTGGCGACGCCGCCCTTGTGGACGCGGTCGTCGTAGACCGCCTTGGCCGTCCGCACGTCCAGGCCCTTGGACTCCAGCTGGTCGCGGGCGTCGGCGACCTTCATGCCGATGATCGACGACGGGACGTGCTCGTACTGGCCGGACGTCTGGTACCAGACGGCCCAGCCGAGGAGGAGCGCGGCGACCGCGCCGATGGCGACCAGGACGTAGCGGCCGGTCAGCGCGCCGATCGCGCGGTCGGTGCGGCTGCGCCCCGGGACATACCCTCCGGCGGGGTCGTCGACGGGCATCGTGCGCGGATCGAGGACGGCGGTGTGCCCCGGCGCGGGGGTCTCCAGCACGCTGGTGGCGCCGCGGGTGGACTCCTCCATCCGCCGGTCGAAGTCGCGGGGGAGGCCGCCGAACACCTCGGCGACCTCGGCGTGGTACTGGTTCGCGTCCTGCGGGCGGCGCGCCGGGTCGTGGCTGGTCGCGTCCGTGACCAGGTCGTCGACCCGCCGCGGGATGCCGGGGACGACCGTGGACGGCGGCGGCACCGTCTCGTTCACGTGCTTGTACGCGACGGCGAGCGGCGTGCCGGCCTGGTGGGGGAGCCGCCCGGTCAGCAGCTCGAACAGCATGATCCCGGCGGCGTACACGTCGGAGCGGACGTCGGCGCTGCCGGACAGCACCTGCTCGGGCGCGAGGTAGCCGACCGTCCCGATGATCATGCCGGTCTTGGTCATCTTGCTCGCGGTCTCGGCCCGGGCGAGCCCGAAGTCGGCGACCTTGACCTGGCCGTCCTCGGTGATCAGCACGTTCTCGGGCTTGACGTCGCGGTGCACGAGGCCGGCGCGGTGCGCGGCGCCGAGCGCGGCCAGCACCGGCTGCATGATCTCCAGCGCGGCGCGCGGGCCGAACCGGCCGAGCGAGGTCAGCGCGTCGCGGAGCGTGCGGCCCGCGACGTACTCCATCACGAGGAAGACGTGCTCGCCGTCGGTGCGCTGGTCGTAGACCGCGACGACGTTCGGGTGCGACAGCGCCGCCGCGGCCTTCGCCTCGCCGATGAAGCGGGCGACGAAGTCCTCGTCGGCGGCGAGCCCGCCGTGCATCACCTTGATCGCGACGGTGCGGTCGAGGCGGAGGTCGCGCGCGACGTACACCGTGGCCATCCCGCCGCGCGCGATGCGGGACTCAATGCGGTAGCGCCCGTCGAGCACCCGCCCGACGAGTGGATCAGCGACCGTCGTGTCCATCGGTGCGAGTTTACGGGCGAAACGCGGGGGACTTCATCACTCGCGAGTATGAGCATCGATGAGCCCGGGGGCCGGCTCCTCCGGGACGCCCGGTCCGGAAGCGGCAGGCGGGACGCGGCGGCCGCCGCCGCGGGACACGGCCACGCCGGCCAGGCAGAGCAGGCCGCCGCCGAGCGTGATCAGGCCCGGGACCTCGCCGAGGAGCAGCCACGACATGGCGACGACGAGGGCGGGCACGGCGTAGGTCGTGGCGCCCATCTTCCCGGCGGACGTGCGGGCCAGCGCGTAGCCCCAGGTGGTGAACGCGATCGCGGTCGGGAAGACGCCCAGGTACACCATGTTGAGCGTGGCGCCGACCGGGGCGCCGGCGGCCTGGGAGATCAGCCGCCCGGAGAAGGGCAGGCAGGCCAGCGCGCCGATCGCGCAGGCGAACGTGGTGAACTGCAGCGCGGACGCGTGCCGCAGCGCGGGCTTCTGGCTGACGACGCCCGCCGCGTACGTCACGGCGGCGACCAGGCAGAGCAGCACCCCGCCGACGGACGCGCGGCCCTCCCCGGACATCGACAGCCCGACGACCGCGGCGCCGGCGAACGAGACGGCCAGGCCGGTCAGCAGCCGGGCCGAGACGCCCTCCTTCAGCAGCCAGCCGCCGAGGAGCGCGATCAGGATGGGCCCGATGTTGACGACGAGGGCGGCGGTGCCCGCGTCCACGAGCTGCTCGCCCCAGTTCAGCGCCACCATGTAGGCGCCGAACCACAGGACGCCGGCGGCGATGATGCCCGGCCAGGCGGCCTTCGGCGGGAGCCCCTCGCGCCGGACGAGCCACAGCGCGCCCAGGACGACCGTGCCGGACAGGAGGCGGCCGAGGGCGAGCGCGCCGGGCCCGTACTCGGCGCCCGCACTGCGGATCGAGACGAAGGCGGACGCCCACAGCACCACCGTGACGGTGGCGGCGGCGACCGCGCGCCTGTCGACGCGACCCGGGTTCTCCTGCTGCATGTCACGCACCTTAGGTATGGGTCGTTTCCATGAACACCGAAGGAACGTGCCGGGTTGCGCGGCATGCCCGGGTGAACCCGCCCCAGTCTCGTCACACTGAGGTTTCAGGTCCAGCGAATATTTCTAGAGTCAACCATTTAGCGTTGCTACGACGTGGCGAGGCCCTCGAACGGGGAGGACGCCTGCGCGTAGCGGCGCTTCGGGATCCGCCCGGCCAGTCGGGCGAGCCGTCCGCCCTCCACCGCGTGCCGCATCGCCGCGGCCATCCGCGCCGGGTGCTGCGCGCGGGTGACGGCGGTCGCGAGCAGGACGGCGTCGCAGCCCAGCTCCATGGCGAGCGCCGCGTCGGACGCGGTGCCGAGCCCGGCGTCCAGGATCACCGGGACGCCCGCCCGCTCGACGATCAGCTCGATGTTGTGCGGGTTGCGGATGCCGAGCCCCGACCCGATCGGCGAGCCGAGCGGCATCACGGCGGCGCACCCGATCTGCTCCAGGCGGTGCGCCAGCACCGGGTCGTCGTTGGTGTAGGGCAGCACGACGAAGCCGTCGTCGACGAGCTGCTCGGCGGCCTCCACCAGCTCGATCGGGTCGGGCAGCAGCGTGCGCTCGTCCGCGATCACCTCCAGCTTGACCCAGTCGGTGCCGAGCGCCTCCCGGGCCAGCTTCGCGGTGAGCACGGCCTCGCCGGCGGTGAAGCAGCCCGCCGTGTTCGGCAGCACCCTGATGCCGCACTCGGCGAGGACGTCCAGCACCGACCCGCGCGCGGCCGGGTCCACCCGCCGCATCGCGACCGTGGTCAGCTCCGTGCCGGACGCCGTCAGCGCCTCCCGCAGCACCCGCATGCTGGGCGCACCGCCCGTTCCCATGATCAGCCGCGAACCCAGCTCCTCCCCGGCGATCACCAGCGGGTCGGACATCTCACCCTCCTTGCACGGCGGTCAGCACTTCCAGGCGGTCGTCGTCGCGCAGCGCCGTCGTCTCCCACGCCGAACGGCGGACGACCTCGCCGTTCAGCGCGGCGGCCACACCGGTCCGGGCCGCGGTGACGGACGCGACCGCGTCGGCCACGCTCGCGTCCTCCGGCAGTTCGCGCGGCTCGCCGTTGACGGTCACCTTCATGCGCCCACCTCGGAGAACCGGTCGGGGGCGAACGGCGCGGCGATCTCGGGGACGGGGCCGTCCAGCAGCATCGCGGACAGGATGTCGGCGCTCACCGGGGCCAGCAGGATGCCGTTGCGGAAGTGCCCGGTGCCGGCGAGCAGGCCGGGCAGCGCCGTCGGCCCCATCACCGGCGCGTTGTCCGGGGAGCCGGGGCGCAGCCCGGCGGTGACCTCGGCGAACTCCAGCTCGGTGATGCCGGGCAGCAGCTCGCGGGCGTCCCGCAGCAGCTCCCACAGCCCGCCCGCGGTGACCCGCGTGTCGAAGCCCATCTCCTCCTGGGTCGCGCCGAGGACGACCTCGCCGTCCGCGCGCGGCACCAGGTAGACCGACGAGCCCTTCACCAGCCCCCGCGTGGTCCGCTTGAGGAACGGCACGCGGGTGCGGAGCCGGATCACCTGGCCCTTCACCGGGCGGACGGGCGGGACGGTCCCGGGCGGCAGCCCTTCGAGGTCGCCCGACCACGACCCGGCCGCGAGCAGGACCCGGTCGGCGCGGAGCACGGTCCCGTCGTCCAGCGCGACCCCGGCCGCCGCGCCGCCCTCGACGACGATCCGCACGGCCCGCCGGCGGACCAGCCGGACGCCGAGCCGCTCCACCGCCGCGAGCAGCGCCGCGGTGAGCCGGCGCGGGTCGATCGAGCCGTCCTCGGGGGCGAGCAGCCCGCCGCGCACGCCGGGCGCGAGCATCGGCTCCGCCCGCCGGCACTCCCGGCCGGTCAGCGCCTGCGCGGGGATGCCGAGGCTCTCCTGGAAGCGGCGCAGGTCGTCCAGGTACTTCAGGTCGTCGGCGTCGAACGCGACCTGGAGCAGCCCGTCGGTGCGGTGGCCGGTGTCCAGGCCGGTCAGCTCCTCCAGCTCCGCGACGAACCCGGCGTACCGGTCGCGGGACGCGAGACCGAGCCGCAGCAGCGGCTCCTCGCCGTAGGTCAGCTCGCTGACGGGGGTGAGCATGCCCGCCGCCACCGAGGAGGCGCCGCTCGCGGGCGCCGGGTCGACCAGCGTGACGGTGCGGTCCTTCGCCGGGGCGCCGCCCCCGGCGGTGCGCCAGGCGGTGGCGAGGCCGATGACCCCGGCTCCCACGATCACGACCTGCATTCGCGCTCCCTTCGCCGGCATGATCCGGATCAGGTCCGGCGGTCGGCGGCCCGTTCCAGCCGCCCTCTCAGCCCGGTCGCACCGGACTCCCGCGCTCTGTACTGGTTTATCCGGTTCCCACCTTACGACCTTGGTGCGGCCGTCCAACATCTGGACAGGTGTCCACCCGGAATTCGCGGCGCATTAGGCTGGCCAATCATGGAGAAGGTCATCGTCGTGGGCGGTGGGCTGGCCGGCGTGCGCGCCGTGGAGGCCCTGCGGAGCAAGGGGTACGAGGGCGCGCTGACGCTCGTGTCGGCGGAGCGGCACCGGCCCTACGACCGGCCGCCGCTGTCCAAGGCCGTCCTCGCGGGCGAGTCCGACGACACGACCGTCGACGCCGACTGGGACGCGCTGCGCTGCGAGCTGCTGCTCGGCGAGCGCGCCACCGCCCTGCGCCTGGACGGGCCGGGGCGCGGCGGCGTGCTCGCGTCCACGGCGGGCGACCTGCGGTTCGACGGGCTGGTCATCGCGACCGGCGCGGCCCCGGTCACGCTGCCGGGCGAGGGCCGCCAGCGCGTCCTGCGGACCATCGACGACGCCCGCGACCTGCGCTCCCGGCTGACCGCGGGCGCCCGCATCGTGATCGTCGGCGCGGGCTGGATCGGCGCCGAGGTCGCGACCACCGCCGCGAAGCGGGGCTGCCGCGTCACCGTCGTGGAGGCGGCCGACACCCCGCTCGCCAACGCGATCGGGCCCGAGGTGGGCGCGCTGACCGCCCCCTGGTACGCCGAGGCGGGCGTCGAGCTGCGCACCGGCGTCAAGGTCGCGGCCGTCGACGGCGGCGGCCTCGTGCTCGCCGGCGGAGGCCGGATCGACGCCGACGAGGTCGTGGCCGGCATCGGGGTCCGCCCGGAGGTGTCCTGGCTGGAGGGCTCGGGCCTGCTGGTGGAGCGCGGCGTGGTCACCGACGCCTCGTTCCGCGTCTACCACGGCGGGGAGGAGCCGGGCTCCCTCCGCCCGGACGTGGTGGCGGTCGGCGACTGCGCGGCCTGGTGGTCGCGGCGGTACGGGCGGCGGCTCCTCGTCGAGCACTGGGACACCGCGCTCAACGCCCCCGAGACCGCCGCCGCGGCCCTTCTCGGCGAGGACGCGTCGTACGACGCCGCCCCGTACTTCTGGTCCGAGCAGTTCGGGCGGATGGTGCAGTACGCGGGCAGCCACGCGGCGTCCGAGCGGCTGGTCCACCGCGGCGACCCGTCCGGCCGGAAGTGGGCCGCGGTGTGGCTGACCGGCGACCGCCTCGACGCGATCCTCACCGTCGGCAGGCCCCGTGACCTGGTGCAGGCGAGGCGGGTGATCGCCGCCGGGACGCCCGTTGACCCCGAGGCGATCGCCGACCCGGACGTCCCCGTCCGCCAGGCCGTCCGCTGACCGCGATCGCGGCGGGAAGCCGACGGCTGTCCAGGGGGTTTGAGATTTCCGGCGGCGTGGTAGCAAGGGGGCGTGACGCAGATGCACGCAACCGTTGACAGCGCACTCGACCCCCGGACCGACGCCCTCGCCGGCGAATGGCTCACCCTCCGCGAGACCGCGGAGCGGCTCGGGATCAAGCCCAACCGGATCAAGCAGCTCGTCCACGAGCACCGGATCCTCGCGGTGCGCCGGAACGGGGAGCCGATGGTGCCCGCGGCCTTCATCAAGGACGGCCAGGTCATCAAGGGCCTCCCCGGCACGCTCACCCTCCTGTCGGACGCCGGGTTCGACGACGTGGAGACCATCCGCTGGCTGTTCACCGCCGACGACACCCTTCCGGGGACGCCCGTCGAGGCGCTCACCGAGAACCGGGGGACCGAGGTCCGGCGCAGGGCGCAGGCGCTCGCGTTCTGACCCGGCGGCCCGGCCGGGACGACGCACGTCTGAGACAAGGCAC